>DMID01000168.1 GCA_003449195.1 Lysobacteraceae bacterium
GGACAGGTCGGACAGGGCCGCGGCGTGGCGGCCGTTGACGAACACCAGCCTGGGCGCAGGGATGTCGGCCAGCAGGGCGGGGTCGATGGCCGGCGCGGCGGCCGGAGCGGGCGCGAAGCCGCGTCGTTCCAGTGCGCGCAGCGGCGTGTATTTCCATGCCTCGTCGCGCAGGCCGGGCAGGCCGTCACGCAACGCTGCCTCGAGCAGCGTGTTGCGTGCCTCTGCATCGGCCCCGCGTGCGGGCGATTGCGCAAGTGCAACGCGGAAGGAATCGAGCAGGGCGCTCATCAGGCCACGCTCCCGCCCGCCGACATGGCCGTCGTGCGTTCGTCGATGCGCGGACCCGTGGTTCGCAAGCGCACCTCCTCACCCTCCGGCGCGATGCGGTCCTTCAGCCAGGCGTAGCCGTGCTTTTCCAGCTCCAGCGCCAGCTCCGGGCCACCGGTCTGGACGATGCGGCCGTCGGCCAGCACGTGCACCACGTCCGGCTTGATGTAGTCGAGCAGGCGCTGGTAGTGGGTGATGACCAGGAACGAGCGCTCGGCCGAGCGCAGCGCGTTGACGCCGTCGGCGACGTTCTTCAACGCGTCGATGTCCAGGCCCGAATCGGTCTCGTCCAGGATCGCCAGCTTGGGCTCCAGCACGGCGAGCTGGAAAATCTCGTTGCGCTTCTTCTCGCCGCCGGAAAAGCCTTCGTTGACGCCGCGGTGCAGCAGCTCGTCCTTCAGGTGCAGCACGGCCAGTTTCTCGCGCACCAGCTTGAGGAACTGCATCGAGTCCAGCTCGCTTTCGCCGCGCGCCTTGCGCTGGGCGTTGAGCGCGCTGCGCAGGAAGTAGGTGTTGTTCACGCCGGGGATTTCCACCGGGTACTGGAAGGCCAGGAACAGGCCGGCGGCGGCGCGTTCCTCCGGTTCCAGCTCAAGCAGCGGCTTGCCGTCGAATTCGACCGTGCCGGCGGTGACTTCATAGCCGTCGCGTCCGGACAGGATGTTGCCCAGCGTCGACTTGCCGGCGCCGTTGGGGCCCATGATGGCGTGCACTTGCCCGGCTTTCACTTCCAGCGACAGGCCCTTGAGGATGTCCTTGCCGGCAACGCGGGCATGGAGGTTTTCGATCTTCAGCAACATGGTGTTTCCCGGTTATTTCTTCTGTTCGTTCAGCACTTGCTTGACGAGTTGGTCGCAAGGCGGGGTATCGCGTTCGCCGTAGGCGGCGCCACGCAGGAATTCGCAGAGCTGCACGGCACGCGCGCGGGTCAGCTGCGCTTCGTACCAGTTGTATGCGGAAACATAGGCAGTACCGACCCCGTCGCCGCGCGCGCGCGCGGCATCGGCCTTGGCGAAACGTGCGGCAACGTCGGCCTCGAACGTGACTTCCCAGGCTTTTTGCGCGTGAGGCAGCGCATCCGCGGTTTCCTGGCTGTCCTGCCATTTCGCCAGCGCGGCGGCGAAGGTGGCGCTCAGCTCGGCCTGCGCCAGGGCCAGTTCCTCGCCTGAGCAGGCGTTGTAGTCCAACGTGGTTTTCGCATCGGCACAGAACTGCTGGCTGACGCGCATGCTCTCGTCATGAAGGGGATCTGCACGGTTGCCGGCCTGTGCCGTCGATGCCAGCGCCATCGACACGAGGAGGATGAGCCGTTTCATCCCACCGCACCCTGCAGCGAGACTTCCAGCAGTTTCTTGGCTTCCACCGCGAACTCCATCGGCAATTCGCGGAACACCTGCTTGCAGAAGCCGTCGACGATCATCGATACCGCATCTTCCTCGCCGATGCCGCGGCTGCGGCAGTAGAACAGCTGGTCGTCGCTGATCTTGGAGGTGGTGGCCTCGTGCTCGACGGTGGCGGCCGGGTTCTTCACCTCGATGTACGGGAAGGTGTGCGCGCCGCATTGCTTGCCGATCAGCAGGCTGTCGCACTGGGTGTAGTTGCGCGCGCCGTCGGCGCCGCGGTCCACCTTGACCAGGCCGCGATAGGTGTTCTGGCCGCGGCCGGCGCTGATGCCCTTGCTGATGATCTTGCTCTTGGTGCGCTTGCCGACGTGGACCATCTTGGTGCCGGTGTCGGCCTGCTGGCGGTGGTGGGTGAGGGCCACCGAGTGGAACTCGCCCACCGAGTCGTCGCCCAGCAATACGCAGGACGGGTACTTCCAGGTGATGGCCGAGCCGGTTTCCACCTGCGTCCACGTCACCTTGCTGCGCGCGCCGCGGCATTCGGCGCGCTTGGTGACGAAGTTGTAGATGCCGCCGCGGCCGTGCTCGTCGCCCGGGTACCAGTTCTGCACCGTGCTGTACTTGATCTCGGCGTCCTCCAGCACCACCAGCTCGACCACGGCGGCGTGCAGCTGGTTCTCGTCGCGCATCGGCGCGGTGCAGCCTTCCAGATAGGACACGTAGGCCTTGTCCTCGCACACGATGAGCGTGCGCTCGAACTGGCCGGTATGGCCGGCGTTGATGCGGAAATAGGTGCTCAGCTCCATCGGGCAGCGCACGCCCTTGGGGATGAACACGAAGCTGCCGTCGGAGAACACCGCCGAGTTGAGCGCGGCGAAATAGTTGTCGGCCACCGGCACCACGCTGCCGAGGTACTGCCTCACCAGCTCCGGGTGCTCCTTGATGGCCTCGGACATGGAGCAGAACACGATGCCCTTTTCGGCCAGCTCCTTGCGGAAGGTGGTGCCCACGGACACCGAGTCGAACACGGCATCGACGGCCACGCCAGCCAGCTTGGCACGCTCGGCCAGCGGCACGCCGAGCTTGTCGTAGGTTTCGATCAGTTCGGCCGGCACTTCGTCCAGCGATGCGTACTTGGCCTTGGGCGCGGAGTAGTAGCTGATGGCCTGGAAATCGATCGGCCCGATCTTCAGCTTGGCCCAGTGCGGCACCGGCATGGTCAGCCAGTGCCGGTAGGCAGCCAGGCGCCAGTCGGTCATCCACTGCGGCTCGTGCTTGCGCGCGGACAGGGCACGGATGGTGTCTTCGTCCAGCCCCGGCGGCAGGCTGTCCGATTCGATGTCGGTCACGAAGCCGGCGTCGTAGCGGCGGCCGAGTTGTTCGAGGATTTCGCTGTTTTCGGTGGCCATGTGGCTGCCTTGCGTTTCAGGTGGCGGCGACGCGGGCGGGCACCAGCGGAATCGTCCGCTTGCCCGCATCGCCTGCGGAGTCGGGGGAGAGCGGGTGCAGCATCTGCGCCAGGGTGACGTTGCGCAGCGCGTCGGCCACCACGTCGTTGATCAGGCGCCAGTTGGATCGCACGCCGCACTGGTGGGCGATGCCGCACTGGTTGTGGTGCTGGCTGCACTCGGTGATTGCCAGCGGGCCTTCCATCGCTTCGACGATGTCGATCAACCCGATGGCTTCGGCCGGCCGGGCCAGGCGATAGCCGCCGTGCACGCCGCGCAGCCCGTCCACCAGCCCGGCCTGTGCCAGCGGCTTGAGCAGCTTGCTGACGGTGGTGGCTTCCAGCCCGGCCAGTTCGGCCAGCTCTGCCGAACTCAGCACGGCACCTTGCCGTGCGGCGAGCACGGTCATGACGACGGTGGCGTAGTCGGTGAGTTTGGTGACGCGCAACATGGGTTGGGCTGGGTTCTAATCTGGACCGGAATTGTACGCTTTAAGCGGCGCCCGGTCCAAGCCGCCCGGCGGGCGACGCATGGGCATGCCCGTGCACATGCCCGTGCAATGGGGCGGAACAATGGGGGAGAATCGGCCAACCCCCTCATGGCCGAGCCGCATGCCCCGCAAGATTTCCACCCGCAAGTCCGCCATCCACGGCAATGGCGTGTTTGCCGCGGTCCCGCTGAAGTCGGGCGAGCGGGTCATCCAGTACAAGGGCCGGCTGCGGACCCACGACGAGGTGGATGCCGGTGACAGCGGCGACGTGGAGAGCGGCCACACCTTCCTGTTCACGCTCAACGACGATTACGTCATCGATGCCAACTTCGACGGCAACGATGCGCGCTGGATCAACCACAGCTGCGACCCGAACTGCCAGGCCGTGCTGGTGGAGGACGAAGCCGGCGATACGCGCAAGAGCCGCGTGTTCATCGACGCGATCCGCGACATCGCCCCGGGCGAGGAGCTGACCTACAACTACGGCATCACCCTGGCCGAGCGGCACACGCCGCGCCTGAAAAAGATCTGGGCCTGCCGCTGCGGCGCGAAAAACTGCACCGGCACGATGTTGCAGCCGAAGAAAGGCTGAGCGGCGCGGGCTGCCTCAATCGATCACCGGTTGCAGCGACGCGCCGGTGATCTCCCAATGCCGGCCGTCGATGGCCAGGCGCAGCCGGTACCAGCCATCGATGCGCTGCACGCGGCTTTCGCGGTCCAAGCGCAGATGCACCGGGATTTCGTATGCGCGCGGCGGCGTTTCGCGGTCGAGCGCGACGGGGGCATCGTTGGCGATGCGCAAGGCATCGAATGCGCGGCCGTCGCGCAGCACGGCATCGTCCCGGCGCGAGCCGGGCATGCCGTTGGCCCACATCGCATCGGCCTGCGTGGCTCGTCCGGAACTCAGTGCCTGCAGATAGGCATGCACGGTGCTGGCCGCTTCCGTGGCCCCCTCGGCGTCGGCAGCGTTGCGCGCGTTTTGTGCAGCTGCGGCATCGGCTGCCGGGAGGGAATGCAAGGGCGAGGCGGCGCTTGCCGGTGATGGTTCGACCGATCCCAGTGCCTCCGCTGGCGCCGGAGAG
>DMID01000134.1 GCA_003449195.1 Lysobacteraceae bacterium
GATCGTGCTGCACACCGATTCGCAATACGTGCGGCAAGGCATCACCGAATGGATGCCCGGCTGGGTCCGCAAACAGTGGAAAACCGCTTCCGGCGCGCCGGTCAAGAACCGCGAGCTGTGGGAGCGCCTGAATGCCGCCATCGCGCAGCACGAGATCGACTGGCGCTGGGTGAAGGGCCATGCCGGCAACCCGGACAACGAGCGCGTGGACGTGCTGGCCCGCGACGAGGCCATCAAGGTGCGCGACGGCGTGGCGGTACACTGAGCCAATGCGCCAGATCGTCCTCGATACCGAAACCACCGGACTGGAGTGGAAGAACGGCAACCGCGTGGTTGAAATCGGCTGCGTCGAGTTGCTCGAACGCCGCCCCAGCGGCCGCAATTTCCACCGCTACCTGCGCCCTGATCGCGATTTCGAACCCGGCGCGCAGGAAGTCACCGGCCTGACGCTGGAGTTCCTCGCCGACAAGCCGCGCTTCGAGGACGTGGTGGACGAGTTCCTGGCCTACGTCGATGGCGCGGAGCTGATCATCCACAACGCGGCCTTCGACATCGGCTTCCTCGACAACGAGCTGTCCCGCGCCGGTGCGCATTACGGCCGCATGCTCGAACGCACCAGCGTGCTCGACACGCTGACGATGGCGCGCGAGCGCTTCCCCGGCCAGCGCAACTCGCTGGACGCCTTGTGCAAGCGGCTGGGCGTGGACAACTCGCACCGCCAGTTGCACGGCGCGCTGCTCGATGCGCAGATCCTCGCCGACGTGTACATTGCGCTCACCTCGGGGCAGGAGGAGATCGGCTTCGGTCAGGCTGAAGATGCATCCGCGGCCGGCGTGGACGCGGCGGCCAGATTCAGCGCGACGGACTTGCTGCCGCGCCCGCGCGTGCTGCCGTTGCCTTCCGAGTTGGCCGCACACGAGGCACGGCTGGAAAAGTTGCGAAAGAAGGCCGGCGGCAGCTGCCTGTGGGACGAGCCGGCAGCTTCAGTGGCCGAAGAGGCTGCACCTGCCGCGTGACGCCTGGCTGCGCCGCCAGGGCACACGCGTGTCCGGCGGCGCGAACCTGTGGTGGCTGACAAATGCAGGCGCCTTTCAGGCATAGTGCCGCTTGGCAGGCACGGCGTGGTCGGCACCGCGTTGCGGCCGCCTTGTCAGAAACAGCGGATCAGGATGGCGGTGACGTTGTCCGAGCCGCCGCCGTCCAGTGCCGCGGCCACCAGCGTGTCCACGCATTCCTGCGCGCTGCAGTCGTGGCGGGCGATGATCGCGGCGATCCGCGCATCGTCGGTTTCTTCGGTCAGGCCGTCGCTGCACAGCAACAGCTGCGTGCCGGGGCGGAACTCGCCGGCCTGCACGGCGACGTTCAGATGCGCCGGGTCGGTCACGCCCAGAGCCTGGGTGACGATGTTCCGGTGCGGATGCGCGCGGGCCTGTTCCGAGGTGAGCGTGCCCTGCTTCACCAGATCCTGCACGTAGCTGTGGTCGCGGCTGAGCTGGCTGAGGCGGCCGTCCTGCCAGAGATAGGCGCGGCTGTCGCCGACCCAGGCCACTTCGTAGGCATTGCCCTGCACGCGCGCGGCGACCACGGTGGTGCCCATCGGTAGGCTGTCGTTGCGCCGGCGTGAAGCGCGGATGATGTCCTCGTCGGCGGACAGGATGGCCTGCGCCAGCGGTGCGCCGGCGCGGGTCTCGCGGACGATGGCCTCGCGCGCCAGCGCACTGGCCAGTTCGCCGCAGGCATGCCCGCCCATGCCGTCGGCCACCAGCCACAGCCCGAGTTCGCCGTCGCCGTAATAGGTGTCCTCGTTGAGGAGGCGGCGCAGGCCGGGGTGGGAAAGATGGCCGAATTCGATCATGGGTGCGCGTCCGGCGCGGCGAAGCGGATGCAGCATCATCGCGGCTGCGGCCGGCGTCGGCAACCATGAGGCGCAGCCCGCTTGTCCGATGCGGGCGTGGCCCGTATCATGCACGCCCCGGCTGGCCCGGGATTCGGGAAGGTGGCAGAGCGGTTGAATGTACCTGACTCGAAATCAGGCAGGCGTTTATAGCGCCTCGGGGGTTCGAATCCCCCCCTTCCCGCCAGATTTCCGCAAACGCCCCGCAAGGGGCGTTTCGCGTTTGCGGTGACCGCATTCCGGTCGGGTCCGGTTGCATGGCGCCCTGTAGACTTGCGCCATCGATTCCACCAGAAGAACCGCGCCATGTCCGAAATCCTCGTCCCGGTGTCCTTCGGCGAACTGCTCGACAAGATCGCCATTCTGCAGATTAAGTCCGAGCGCATGGGCGACCCGGCCAAGCTGGCCAACGTGCGCAACGAGCTGGAGGCGCTGGAGAAAACCTGGCTGGCACATCCCGCGGCCGGGAACGACATCGCCGAGCTGCGCGCCCAGCTCAAGGCCGTCAACGAGCGCCTGTGGGAGATCGAGGACGACATCCGCCTCAAGGAAAAGGCGCAGGCCTTCGACGCCGGGTTCGTGAAGTTGGCGCGCAGCGTGTATTTCGAGAATGACGAGCGCGCGCGGATCAAGAAGGCCATCAACCTCGCGCTGGGCTCGGCCTATGTCGAGGAAAAGTCCTATCAGGACTACAGCTCGGGCAATCCTGCGCCCTGAGCTGCACGTTCAGGCAAAGCCGGCCGCGAGCCGGCGCACCACCTCGGCGGCGGGCATGTCGGCGTCTTCGGCTGGCACATGCTGGCCGGCCCACAAGGGCGTCCAGTCGTCGTGGCCGGCGGCTTCGGCGGCCTTGCGCAG
>DMID01000001.1 GCA_003449195.1 Lysobacteraceae bacterium
GCGCATCAGCACCGACTTGCCGGTGCCCGAGCCGCCGACCACGCCGAGAATCTCGCCGCGGCGCACGTCCAGGTCCAGCCCGTCGTGCACGGTCTGGTTGCCGAAGCGGTTGACCAGGCCGCGGATCGAGATGGCGAGGGTGTCAGCCGGCGTGTCCATGCTCACCAGCCCATCTTCATGAACCACAACGCGGCCAGCGCATCGATCACGATCACCAGCGAGATCGACTGCACCACGCTGGAGGTGGTGCGCTCGCCGACCGATTGCGCCGTGCCTTCCACCTTCAGGCCCTGCAGGCAGCCGATCAGGCCGATCACCACGGCGAACACCGGCGCCTTGGACATGCCGACGAAGAAGTGGCGGATGTTCATCGTCTCGTGCATGCGTGCCAGATACATCTGCGGCGGAATGCCCAGGTCGAACGCGCCGACGGTGACGCCGCCGGCCAGGCCGGCCAGCATTGCCACGAAGGTCAGCAGCGGCAGCATCACCAGCAGGGCCAGCACCCGGGGCAATACCAGCAAGTCGATGGGGTCCAGCCCGAGCACGCGGATGGCATCGATTTCCTCGCGCGACTTCATCGCGCCGATCTGCGCGGTGTAAGAGCTGGCGGTACGGCCGGCGACGACGATCGCGGTCATCAAAACCGCCAGTTCGCGCAAGGTGGCGATGCTGACCAGCTCGACCACGTAAATCTCAGCGCCGAAGTCGCGCAGGATCGTCGAGCCGAGGAAGGCGATCACCGCGCCGACCAGATACGACAGCAGGATGACCAGCGGCACCGCGTCGAGCCCGACCTGCTCCATGTGGAAGACGGTGGAGGTCAGCCGTATCCGGCGCGGCTGGCGCAGCAGGCGCCCGAGCTTGACCAGGTTTTCGCCGAGGAAATTGACCAGCGACAGGATTTCTCCGGCCATCGCGGTGGTCGTTTCGCCCAGCCGGGCCAAGGCATCGGCGACGCCGTAGTCGCGGCGTCTGGGCGGGCGGTCGTCGGCGACGTCGACGATGGTGCAGGCCAGCGCCTGATGTTCGGGGCGGAAAAGCAGGGCCTCGCCGTGCAGGCCGTGCTGGTCGGCCACGCGCAGCAACTGCAGCACGCCGGCCGAGTCGAGGCCGCTGATGCCGGTGGCGTCGATGGCGGTCAGGGCGTCGGGCACATCGCGCAGCGTGGCCGCTGCCGCCAGTGCGGTGGACAGGGTCCACTGGCCGGACAGCACGATCCGGCCGGGGGCCGCGGCGTCGGGTTCGAATCGTGGCGGCAGCGGCCTGGCGTCAGTCACCGGCGCAGGATACAGGCTCGGATGGAGGGCAGGGCGTGATGCGCGTGCATCCGATGCGTGGCAAGCGTCATGCTTGCCTGCATACTGCTCGCCCATGTCCAGCCAAGCCGCATCCGCCGACGCCACCTACGCCCAGCGTATCGCCTTCGTCTGCGAAATCGCGGCCCGGCTGCACCGCTACGGCACCACCGCCCAGCGTCTGGAAGCGGCCGTGATGGCCTTGGCCCGGCCGCTCGAACTGGACTGCGAGCCGTGGTCCAACCCCACCGGCATGATCCTCAGCTTCAGCGACCCGACCAAGCCGCTGGGCACCAGCGACGTGACCCGGGTGATCCGTCTTGCGCCAGGCGACAACGATTTGAACAAGCTCTGCATGGCCGACCGCATTGCCGATGCCGTGGCCGCGGGGCGGATGAGCGTTGCGCAGGGGCATACCGCCCTGCGCAAGCTGGACCGCCCGATGGGCATGCGCGGCAAGCAGGCGCAGGTACTGGTGTATGGCCTGTCTGCCGCCGGCGTGGCCGGCATGTGGCGCTTGCCGTGGCTGGACATCGCCACGGCCGGCGTGATCGGCCTGCTGATCGGTTTGCTGGGTTTCTACACCGACCGCAAGCCGGCGCTGCGCGATGCCAACGACGCGCTCGCGGCCTTGCTGGCCGGTGCGGCGGCGGTGCTGGTGGCCAGCTTCGTCGGCCCGCTCAACCTCAATACCGTGGTCATTGCCGCACTGGTGATCCTGCTGCCCGGCATGTCCCTGACCAACGCGGTCAACGAACTGGCCAGCGGCCATTGGGTGTCGGGCACGGCGCGCTTCGCCGGCGCGGTGACGACGGTGCTGAAACTGACCGTGGGCGCGGTGATCGCGGTGATGGTCGGCCACATACTCGGCCTGGAGCCGGTGGTGCGGGCCTCGCGGCCACAGCCGGAATGGGAGGAGTGGGCCGCGCTGGCGGTGACCGCCTGCGCGTTCGCGTGGTCGTTCCGCACCAGCCGGCGCGATTTCCCGTGGGTGGTGGCCGCGGCGATGTGCAGCTATGCCATTGCCCGTTTTGCCGGCGACACCTGGGGCAGCCCGGTCGGGGTATTCCTGTCCGCGCTCACGTTCACCGCGTGCGGCAATGCGTTCGGGCGCTGGGCCAAGCGCCCCGGGGCGACCATCCGGCTGCCGGGCATCATCATGCTGGTGCCCGGCAGCACCAGCCTGCGCGGCGTGCTCACGCTGGTGCAGCAGCAGAATGTCGATGCCGGGCAGGCCGCGTTGCTGACGGTGATGAACGTGGTGCTCGCATTGATTGCCGGCTTGCTGTTCGGCAATCTGCTGATCCCGGCCCGCAAGCACATCTGAGCCTGTGGACGCGTGCCGTACCGCGGGGCGGGATGTTTCGGGATTTTGATGCAGGCAAAAAGAAAAACGCCGGCAAGCCGGCGTTTTTTCGATGCGGACGGAAAACCTGTCGCCGTCATTTCTTGATCAGGAAATCCTCGACCTTCTTGCCGGCGGCCACCAGCTCGGCCATCCAGCGCGGCTGGCGGCCGCGGCCGGTCCAGGTGTCCTTGGCATTGGCCGGGTTGCGATACTTGGGTGCGACCTTGCCGAGCTTGCGGCCGGCCTTGGGCGATGCCTTGCTGGCGGCCTTGCGGCCACGCGCCGGCGCGGCGGCGCCGAACAATTCCTCGACGGTATAACCCTCGGCCTTGGCCAGCTTGGTCAGCTTGGCGCGGACCTTGGCGATCGGCGTGCGCTTGGCCACCACGGCCTGCTGCTTGCGGGCCTGCTGGATCAGCGCGCCCAATTGCTTGGCGGAAAGTCCGTTGAGATTGATCGACATGGAAACTCCGGTAAATGGCGGTGGTGAATCGGATGCCGATCCCTGGCCGGTGGCGCAGAGAATAAGGGCGAATCGAATGCCGTGCAAACCGGTACATTCACCGGGTTGATTCAAACGCGCGAATGAAAAATGGAAAAGGGCGGAATGTCCGCCCTTTTCTGCCACCGGTTTCAAACCGATCAGGTCACGGCGAAAGCCGGGCAAGCAGCGCGTCGCGGTCGAGGTTTTCCGCTTCGGCTGAAGTGCGCGCACGATATTCGAACGTGCCGGCGGCCAGGCCGCGTTCGGACACCACCACCCGGTGCGGGATGCCGATCAACTCGATGTCGGCGAACATCTGGCCTGGGCGCAGGCCGCGGTCGTCGAGCACGGCGTCGTGGCCGGCGGCGACCAGTTCGGCCAGCAAGGCTTCGGCGGCGGCATTCACCGCTTCGTCGCGCTTGGGATTGATCACGCACACGGCCACGGTCCACGGTGCCATTGCCTGCGACCAGACGATGCCGTTGTCGTCATGGTTCTGTTCGATCGCCGCAGCCACGATCCGCGACACGCCGATGCCGTAACAGCCCATCTGCATCGTCGCGGCCTTGCCGTCGGCATCGAGCACGCTGGCATTCATCGCTTCTGCGTATTTGGCGCCGAGCTGGAACACGTGGCCGACCTCGATGCCGCGGGCCAGACGGATTTCGCCGCCGTCCTCGGCGCGCTCGCCCTCGACCACGCTGCGGATGTCGGCCACGGTTTCGGCTTCGGGCAGGTCGCGGCCCCAGTTGACGCCGGCGATGTGGAAGCCCGGCTCGTTGGCGCCGACGACGAAGTCGGCCATCGCCGCGACCTCGCGGTCGGCGATCACGCGGATCGGCCGCTTCGCGCCGATCGGGCCGAGGAAGCCGGGCTGGCTGCCGAGGTGGTCGAGGATTTCCGCCTCGCTGGCCATGCGGTGGTCGGCCATGCCGGCCACCTTCTGAAGCTTGACCTCGTTGATCTCGTGGTCGCCGCGCACCAGCGCCAGCACGAAGCCGTCCTCGGTCATCAGTGCCACCGATTTCACGGTGCGCTGCAGCGGCAGGCCGAGCAGCGCGGCCACGTCCTCGCAGGTTTTCTGGGTGGGCGTGGCGACCTTGCGCAGGTCTTCGCCGGCGGCCGGGCGCGGGCCGGGCGCGGCGGCGTGGGCGGCTTCGATGTTGGCCGCGTAGTCCGAGCCGGTGGAAAACACGATGGCGTCCTCGCCGGAGGCGGCCAGCACCTGGAACTCCATCGAGGCATCGCCGCCGATGGCGCCGGAATCGGCCTGCACGGCGCGGAAGTCCAGCCCGAGGCGGGTGAACACGCGGGTATAGGCGGCGTGCATGTTCCAGTACTCGCGGGCCAGGTCATCGGCGTCGAGGTGGAACGAATAGGCGTCCTTCATCAGGAATTCGCGCGCGCGCATCACGCCGAAGCGCGGGCGGATCTCGTCGCGGAACTTGGTCTGGATCTGGTAGAAGTTGACCGGCAGCTGCTTGTAGCTGGACAGCTCCTGGCGGGCGAAATCGGTGATCGCCTCCTCGGCCGTCGGGCTGTAGCAGTATTCCTGCTCCTTGCGGTCGCGGATCTTCAGCAGCTGGCCGCCGAATTTCTGCCAGCGGCCGGTTTCCTCCCACAGCTCGCGCGGCTGGATGGTGGGCAGCAGCAGTTCGATCGCGCCGGCGCGGTCCATTTCCTCGCGCACCACGCGCTCGACCTTGCGCAGCACGCGCAGGCCCAGCGGGGTCCACGTGTACAGGCCGGAGGCGAGCTTGCGGATCATGCCGGCGCGCAGCATCAGCTTGTGGCTGATCAGCTCGGCGTCGGCCGGGGTTTCCTTGGTGGTACGCAGGTGGAACCGGGAAAGGCGCATCGGACGGACTTGGAAGGCGTGTGAGGCCGGCTATTCTGCCAGCCCGGCCGCCGCCCGGCGATGCGTCCGGCGGCGGCTCAGGGCGCGTCCGGCTTGCAATAGGCCTTGGCTGCGGCTTCGGCCAGGTTTTTCTGGGCCTCGCGCTGGCTGTCGTCCAGCGCGGTGTCGGGCTTGCCGTCGCCATCGGTGTCCTGCATGACCCGGCCCTTGCCAGACAAGGTGGCGAGGTTTTTCTTCGCCAGCGTGCATTGCGGGTTTTCGGCGGCAGGCTTGGTTTCTGCGGCCGGGGCGGGTTCCGGATCGTGGTTGTTCAGATCGCGCTCGCGGAATTTCTGCCCGGTCGGTGGCGTGTCGGACACGTGGGTCACGCCGTTGGCGTCCTTCCATTGGTAGATGGGATAGGCCAGGGCAGGCGCCGCAAGACAGGCGCCGAAGGCGATCAGGCAGAACGGGCGGGCGAAGCGGGACATGGCGATTCCGGTGGCCGCAGATGGGGTGCCGCCGATTGCAGCACCCCCGCCGGGGGCTGGCAAGTCGATTAAACTGCGCCGATGGATATTCCGACCAAGCAGCCCGCCGCGCCGGCGGCGCGCCCGCGCAGCATCTACCTGTTGCCGAACCTGTTCACCACCGCCGGCCTGTTTGCCGGGTTCTACGCGATCATCGCCGCCGCCAACGGCCAGTTCGTGCATGCCAGCATCGCGGTATTCGTGGCGGCGGTGATGGACGGGCTGGATGGCCGCGTGGCACGCCTGACCGGCACCAGCAGCGAATTCGGCGTGCAGTACGACTCGCTGGCCGATCTGGTCAGCTTCGGCATGGCGCCGGCGCTGGTGATGTACCACTGGTCGCTGTCGGCGCTGCGTCTGGACAGCCCGGTGATGGGGCGGGTCGGCTGGGCCGCGGCCTTCCTGTATGCCGCGTGCGCGGCGCTGCGCCTGGCGCGGTTCAACACGCAGGTGGCGGTGGTGGACAAGCGCTGGTTCGTCGGTCTGGCCAGCCCGGCCGCCGCCGGCCTGATGATGTCCTTCGTGTGGGCCTTCGCCGACGGCAACCTCGGCTGGACCGGCGAAGAGCTGCGCTTCGTGGCGTTGGCGGTGACGATCGCGTCGGCCCTGCTGATGGTCAGCCGGATCCGTTTCTGGAGCTTCAAGGGCAGCTCCGGACACGAGCCGAGGTCCGGCCGCGTGCCCTTCGTCGTGCTGGCACTGGTGCCGGTGGCGATCGCCATCCTCGTGATCGACGTGCCGCGCGTGCTGTTTGCCGTCGGCATCGTCTATGCGTTGTCCGGCCCGTTGGCGTGGGCATGGCGGAGAATACACCGCGAGGGCGCGGCAACGTGAACGACGGTGCCGCCCCGCTCTGGTCCGACGACCAGCGCGACTGGCTCCAGGCGCTCGGCCACGTGGTCTACGTGCAGGCGGCCGATGCGGTGCCTGCGCTCGAGGACGAGCCCGACAGACAGCCGGTGCCGGATGAACTCATGCGCGCCTCGATGCCGCCGCAGCACGCGCCTCAAGCCGCATCCATGGCCGATGCGCAGGAGGCGCCGGTGCATGGTTTCCGGCGCGCCGCCGCCGCGCCGCAGGCACCGAAGACG
>DMID01000210.1 GCA_003449195.1 Lysobacteraceae bacterium
CAGGTGGTCCAGCGCGGCCCGGTACACGCCGTCGCGCGCGCTCTGGCGGATCACCGGCCAGTCAGGATGCAGGCCGAAGGCGTGCAGCGTGGCCAGTTGCGCCTCGGCGGCGCCGGGGATTTCGCGCGGGCGGTCGATGTCCTCGATCCGCACGATCCATTCGCCGTCGGCGTGCCGGGCCAGCAGCCAGCTGCCGAAAGCGGCCAGCAGTGAACCGAAATGCAGCGGCCCGGTGGGCGAGGGCGCGAAACGGCCGCGATACGTCACAGGGCGGGTCTTGAGGCGGAAAACTGAATCCTCGGTCAGCCAGACGCTTGAATTCAAGCGCCGGCCACCGCACATTCAGGAAAGTTCCCCCGTCATTAGCTTCGGAGCATCCGGCATGTTCAGCCGCATCGTCCTTTTCCTCGCCACCAACTTCGCCGTGCTGATCCTGGCGGGCATCATCATGTCCGTGCTGGGCGTCAATCCCAACCAGATTAGCGGCTTGCTGGTGATGGCGGCGGTCTTCGGCTTCGGCGGTTCGTTCATCTCGCTGCTGCTGTCCAAGTTCATGGCCAAGCGCACCACCGGCGCACAGGTGATCGACCAGCCGAGCACCGAAACCGAACGCTGGCTGCTGGAAACCGTGCGCCGGCAGGCGCAGGCGGCCGGCATCGGCATGCCGGAAGTGGCGATCTACGACGGCCCGGAAATCAACGCCTTCGCCACCGGCGCCAACCGCAACAATGCGCTGGTGGCCGTTTCCACCGGCTTGTTGCAGCACATGGACCGCGACGAGGCCGAGGCCGTGCTCGGCCACGAGATCAGCCACGTCGCCAACGGCGACATGGTGACCATGGCGCTGTTGCAGGGCGTGTTGAACACCTTCGTCATCGTGCTGGCGCGCGTGGTCGGCGGCATCATCGACGGCTACCTGTCCGGCAACCGCGACGACGGCCGCCGCGGTTTTGCCTACTACATCATCGTGATGGTGCTGGAGATGGTGTTCGGCCTGTTCGCCACGATGATCGCGATGTGGTTCTCGCGCCGTCGCGAGTTCCGCGCCGATGCGGGCGGTGCGCATCTGGCTGGCCGGCAGAAGATGATCGCGGCGCTTGAGCGGCTTTCGCTCAACCACGGCCAGAGCACGTTGCCCACGCAGGTGGCCGCGTTCGGCATTGCCGGCGGTGTCGGCGAGGGCCTGCGCAAGCTGTTCCTCAGCCATCCGCCGCTGGAACAGCGCATCGCCGCGCTGCGTTCGTCGACGGTGGTCTGACGCTCGAGCACGGCGCTGCGGCTTGCCGCAAGCAGACATGCAAAAGACCCGCCGCGAGGCGGGTCTTTTCGCAAGTGCGGCGTCGGCCGGTCCGGCCGTTCAGGCGAACTCGTAATCCATCCGCGGCCCGGCCAGGCCGACGAACTGGCCTTCCACGTAATCCACGCCGGCACTGAACAGGTGGGTCATCGTGGGGGCGTCCTGCACGTGCTCGGCGATGGTCGGGATGCCGATGGCCCGGGCCCGTTCGACGATGCCGGCAATCTTTGCCTGATGCTCGGTGACGCTGGAGAGGTCGTCGGTGAAGCTACGGTCGATCTTCAGGAAGCTCGGGCGGAAGTGCGACAGCAGCTGGAACGAATCCAGCCCCGAGCCGAACTGCTCCAGCCCGACGCGGCAGCCGAGCCTGCCGGCGGCGGCGAGGAAGTCCTGGGCGTTGCGCAGGTGGGTGAAGACCTTGGCTTCGGGCGTTTCCAGCCACAGCCGTTCGCCGGGGACCTGATGCTTGGCCAGCTCGCGCTCGATCAGCCCGGCCAGCAGCGGCGAGCCGAACGAGGCCGGGCTGACCTTCACCAGCAGGCGCGTGTCGTGGCCGGCGCGCAGGCGCTCGCCCAAGGTGGCGATGGCCCGGCGCACCACCCAGTGGTCGATCGCGCCGAGCAGGTCGTGGTCCTCGGCAATGCCGAGAAAGGCCGAGGGCAGAGTCAGCTCGTCGTTGACCTGCATGCGGATCACTGCCTCGTACAGCTCGCCCGGCGCGCCCAGCAGGTTCAGCACCGGCAGGTAATGCAACACGAAGCCGTCGCCCTGCAGCGACTCGGCGATGCGCTTGACCCACAGTTGGATACGCTCCTCTTCGGCGCGGTCCACCGCACTGGGGTCGTAGACGTGGATCGCGCCGCCGCCCAGGTCCAGCGCAGTGCGCAGGCTTTCGGCCGCCTTGGCCAGCACCGGCCCGACGCTGGCGATCTTCTCGCCGATCTGCACGCCGCCGATGCTGGCGGTGACCGCGACCGAGCGCTCGCCGATGGCGAACACGTGGCCGGCGAATGCGTCGCGCAGGCGTTCGGCGGTGGTCACGGTCTGCGGATAGGTGTCTTCGAGCAGCACGCCGAAGCCGTGGTCGCCGACGCGCGCGATGGTGGCCTCCTCGCCGAGCGAGTCCCGCAGGTGCGCGGCCAGCGCGGCCACCAGCGCATCGGCCGAATCGATGCCGATGTCCGGCAGCAGGCGGGCGTAATGGTCCGGTTCGAGCAGCAGCAGCCCGTACAGGGCTTCGCCGCGGCCGACCCGGGCCACGGCATCTTCCAGCGCATGCAGGAAGGTCGGGCGGTTGAGCAGGCCGGTGACGGCATCGCGCTGGCGCAGGGCTTCCAGCTCGCGTGTCAGCTCCGGGTCCACTTCCTCGCGCCGGCGGAACACCACCTGGATGCAGGGCTCACCTTCCCACGTGGCGGTGGCGAACTCCATCGTCGCCGGGAAGGTTTCGCCATCAGCACCGCGTGCCTGGGTTGCGTAATGCGGCGGCGGCGGTTCGCCCTTGGACATGGATTTGAGCAGCTGCTTGAACTCGCCCACCTGCTGCGGGGCAATCAGGTCCAGCAGCGACAGGCCTTCCACGTCCTCGAACGACTCGAAGCCGAACATGTCCAGATAGGCGTCGTTGGCACGGATGTGCATGCCTTCGTGGATGTAGGCGATGGGGTCGCGCGAGGACGAGATCAGCGCATCGCAGCGGCGCTCGGTCTCGCGCATCTGCGCCTCGATCCGGCGCAGCCCGCGACGCGCCTGCAGATCGGTCCATTCGGTCTGCACCACCGACAACAGGTGGTCCGGCTGCTGCCGCAGCGCGATGGCGCGGATGCCGTTGGCGGCCGAATCCAGCAGCATCTGTGCATCGATGCTGTCGGTCAGCAGGATCATCGGAATGTCCTTGCCACTGGCCGCGACCTGCTGGGTCAGCAGCAACTGCGGGATAGCGTAAGAGTTGGCCGCCAGCACCAGATCGATGGGCTGGCTCAGTGCCTGGCCCAGTTCGTCGGGGCTTTGCGGCCGCGACGGACGCACGGCAATGCCGCTGTTGCGCAAGGTGCTGACGATGGCCTCGGCGCTTTCCGCGCTGTCGTCAACGATCAGCAAGCGCAAGGTGATGTCTTTGGCGTTCTGCATTCAGGACTCCCGGGGGACGGGGTTTAATACACGATGCACGGCAGTGGCGTCTATGCGCAGGTCGTTTGCCTGTGACGTACTCCATGAGTGTAGTCGCAACGCGGGCGTCAGGACGTTATCGGTGCGGGCCCGGATGTACATCCGCAGGGCGCAAGGTGTGGCCAGGCGGATGCCCTGCCGCACTGCGGCCGCCTACGCCGCCATCCCCGCTGCGCGTCCCGAGGCCCACGCCCATTGGAAGTTGTAGCCGCCCAGCCAGCCGGTCACGTCCAGAACCTCGCCGACGAAGTGCAGGCCCGGCACCAGCTGCGATTCCATCGTCGCCGAAGACACCTTGCGGGTATCCACCCCGCCCAGGGTGACTTCGGCGGTGCGATAGCCTTCGGTGCCGCTGGCGACCAACGGGAAGTCCGACAACAGGCTGGCGGCGGCCTTGAGTTCCGGCTCGTCGAACTGGCGCATGGGCTTATCCTTGAGCCATTGCTCGCACAGGCGCAATGCCAGTCGGCGCGGCATCACCTCGGACAGCACGGTGCGCAGCTCGGAGGCGCCGCGCTCGCGTTTCATCTGCCGCAGCCATTCAGCGGCATCGTGATCGGGCAGCAGGTCGAGCCGCAGGTCATTGCCCGGCTGCCAGTACGAGGAGATCTGCAGGATCGCCGGGCCGCTGACGCCGCGATGGGTGATCAGCATGGAGTTACGGAAGCTCTTGCCGTTGCAGCGCGCCTCCACCGGCAGCGCAACGCCACTGAGCTCGGCGAAGCGCTCCTGGTGGGTGCCGCTCAGGGTCAGCGGCACCAGCCCGGCACGCGTTGGCAGCAGTGCGTGGCCGAAATTGCGTGCCACCTCGTAGCCGAAGCCGCTGGCACCCATGCTCGGGATCGACAGCCCGCCGGTGGCGATCACCACCGAGGCACTGTGGAATTGCCCCTGGGCGGTGCGCACGTGGAAGCCGTCGGCGCCACGCTCGATCTGCTGCACACTGCAGTCGGTGCGGATCTGCACACCGGCATCGGAACATTCGTCCAGCAGCATCTTCACGATCTGCTTGGAGGAGATGTCGCAGAACAACTGACCCAGCTCCTTCTCGTGATAGGCGATGCCGTGGCGTTCGACCATCTCGATGAAATCGCCTGGCGTATAACGCGCCAAAGCCGATTTGCAGAAATGCGGGTTGCTGGAAATGAAGTTGGCGGCGGTGGTGCCGGTATTGGTGAAATTGCAGCGGCCACCACCGGACATCAGGATCTTCTTGCCAACCTTGTTGGCATGATCGATCACCTGCACGATGCGGCCGCGCTGGCCGGCGGTGAGCGCGCACATCAGCCCCGCGGCGCCAGCGCCGATCACCAGTACGTCGCAGCGGATTACCTTGTCAGCCACTACTGCTTACTCCGCCGGGCGCTTGCGCCAGACCGGGATCACATCCAGCTGGGTGTGATCATTGAGCAGCTGCACTTCGCCATCCTGGATCAATACGCTCCAGCGCATCGCCCGCTG
>DMID01000131.1:0-211 GCA_003449195.1 Lysobacteraceae bacterium
GCCCACGCAGGCTGGCGCGGGCTGGCTGGCGGCGTGCTGGAAGCCACTGTGGCCGCGATGCATGCACCGGCGGAGCAGCTGCAGGCCTGGTTCGGGCCGGCGGCCGGGCCGCAGGCCTACGAAATCGGCGAAGAAGTGCATGCGGCCTTCGTCGATCATTCGCCGGTGGCCGAATCGGCATTCACTGCCACCCGCCCGGGCCACTGGCGGG
>DMID01000131.1:252-750 GCA_003449195.1 Lysobacteraceae bacterium
GGACCTGTACGTGCTCGCACGGCAGCGGCTGGTGGCGGCCGGGGGGTTGCCGGAACACGTCCACGGCGGCGGCCTGTGCACCATTTCCGACCCGGCCCGGTTTTTCTCGCATCGACGCGATCGCCGCAGCGGCCGCATGGCCACGCTGGTCTGGCGGGATCCGCCGCGTTGACTTGCGCGCTGAAATAGCCGTTCAGCTCGATTCCAGCGCCGCCAGAAAGCGCCGCCGCCATGCGTTGATGTCGTTGCGGCGCAGCGGTTCGATCATGGCCTGCCAGCGTTCGATGCGCTTTTCGCGGCTCATGGTGGCCGCATTGGCGATGGCATCGGCCACGCCGTCCAGGTCGTAGGGGTTGACCAGCAGCGCATCGCCCAATTCGTCGGCGGCGCCGGCAAAACGCGACAGCACCAGCACGCCGGGGTCGTCCGGGTCCTGCGAGGCCACGTACTCCTTGGCCACCAGGTTCATGCCGTCGCGCAGCGGCGTCACCAGCCCGA
>DMID01000131.1:898-3947 GCA_003449195.1 Lysobacteraceae bacterium
ACCGGCGCGATCTGCAGGTAGGTCAGGCTGCCGCGCTGGTCCGGGTGGCGTTCCAGATAGCGCTCGAAGCCGTGGAAGCGCTCGGGCAGCCCCTTGGAGTAGTCGAGCCGGTCCACGCCGATGGCCAGCTTGCGTTCGCGCAGGCTGGCACGCAGATCGCGCACCACCGGCCGGGCCATCGCCGCCCGTGCCTGGCGGGCGATCAACGCGGTGTCGATGCCGATCGGAAAGGCCCCGATGCGAAAGCGCCGTCCGCCGGGCAATTCGAACATGCGCAGCTCGGGGGACGTGGTGTCCACCGCGCGGCCGTCGCTGTACAACTGCACGTAGTCGCCCAGCCGGGCCACGTCGCGCCGGGTCTGCAGGCCGATCAGGTCGTACGAATACAGTTGAGGGAACAGGCGCGCGTGGTCGGGCAGTGCCGACAGCACGTCGGCCGAGGGCACCGGCACGTGCAGGAAGAAGCCGAGCCGCCCGCCAAAGCCGCGCTCGCGCAGCAACGCGCCCAGCGGGATCAGGTGGTAGTCGTGGATCCACACGATGTCGTCCTCGCGCAGGCGCGGGGCCAGCTTGTCGGCAAACAGCGCATTGACCCGGCGATAGCCCTCGCGGGTGGCGCGGTCGTAGTCCACCAGGTCCAGGCGGAAATGCAGCAGCGGCCACAGCGTGCGGTTGGCGAAGCCGTTGTAGTAGCTGTCGTGGTCCGCGCGCGAGAGGTCCATCGTGACGTAGCGGATGCCGTCCTCGGCCTGTTCGTGCAGCTCGCCGCTGGCTTCGCGCACGCTCTTGCCGCTCCAGCCAAACCAGATGCCGCCGCGTTCCTTCAACGCGGACAGCAGGCCCACCGCCAACCCGCCCGCTCGGTGTTCGCCGGGCAGGGCGACGCGGTTGGAGACCACTACCAGCCGGCTCACGAGGCATCCCGCCAGCTGCGCGACAACCGCATGGCCGCGTTGATCAGGCCCACGTGCGAATAGGTCTGCGGGAAGTTGCCCCACAACTCGCCGTGCTCGCCGAAGGCCAGGTCCTCGGACAGCAGGCCGAGGTGGTTGCGCCGCGCCAGCACGCGCTCGAACAGTTCGCGTGCCTCGTCCTTGCGGCCGATCGCGGCCAGCGCGTCGATGTACCAGAAGGTGCAGATGGTGAAGCTGGTTTCCGGCGTGCCGAAATCGTCCGGCGCCACGTAGCGGTACAGCGCGTCGCCGTGCCGGAGCGTGTGGCCGATGGCCTCGACGGTGGCGACGTAGCGCGGGTCGCCGGCATCGACGAAACCGATGTCGGCCAGCAGCAGCAGCGAGGCATCCAGTCGATGGCCGTCGAAGGTGTCGACGAAATGGCCAAGCTCCGCATTCCACGCTTGCACCGACACCCGCGCATGGATCGCGTCGGCGCGCTGGCGCCAGTGGCTGGCTCGCTCGTAGAGCTGCAGGCGGGTGGCGATCTTGGCCAGCCGGTCGCAGGCGGCCCAGCACATTGCCGCGGTGTAGGTGTGCACCTCGGCGCGGCCGCGGAATTCCCACAGCCCCGCATCGGGCACGTCGTGCAGGGCGAAGGCATGCTCGCCCAGCGGCTCCAGCCGGCGGAATGCGTGCTCGTCGCCCGGGTCGGCCAGACGCTGGTCGAAGAACAGCTGGGTGGCGGCCAGCACCACGCTGCCGTACACGTCGTGCTGTTTCTGCACCCAGGCCAGGTTGCCGCGCCGCACCGGTCCCATGCCGCGATAGCCGGCCAGCGCGGGCATTTCCTCCTCGTGCAGCTCGGCGGAAAAATCGATGCCGTACAGCGGCTGCAAGCTGCCGTCGGTGCTGGCGATGTTGAAGATGTAGGACAGGAACTCCTCCATCGTGCGCGTCGCGCCGAGGCGGTTGAGCGCACGCACCACGAAGGCCGCGTCGCGCAGCCAGCAGTAGCGGTAATCCCAGTTGCGCGGGGTGCCCGGCGCTTCCGGGATGGAGGTGGTCATCGCCGCGATGATGCCGCCGCTGTCCTCGTACTGGCACAGCTTCAGGGTGATGGCGCTGCGGATAACCGCGTCTTGCCAGTCCAGCCGGATGGACAGGTAGCGCACCCATTCGCGCCAGTAATCGCCGGTGTTGCGCAACGCTTCGTCCACGTAGCCGGGCAGGCTGCGCTCCATCGGTTCGTCCACGCCCAGCACCAGGTGCACCGGGTGGGCGAGGATGAAGGGTGTCGCATCGCGGATGAAGCGCACCGGCACGTCGCAGGTCAGGCGCGCGGTGAACCCCGGCAGCAGCCAGCGCACGTGGTTGCTGCCCCAGGTGTTGTCGGGCACGCGTGCGCCCCAGTCGGCCAGCGGGCGCACACGCACGCGGATGCGCGGCGCACCGGATAGCGGCGTGACCTTGCGGATGATGCTGACCGGCCGGTAGAAGCGCCCGTTCTGGCGGTAGCGCGGGGCGAAGTCGAGGATTTCCACCGCGCCGCCGTGGCGGTCGCGCAGCACGGTGCGCAGGATCGCGGTGTTGGTCAGGTAGTGCTGCTCGCTGGCGGCAAGGTCCTCCAGCTCGATGGCGAAGTCGCCGCCCTCGTGTTCGCGCGGGGACAGCAATGCGCAGAAAGCAGGGTCGCCGTCGAAGGCGGGCAGGCAGCTCCACACCACGCGGGCGTGCTTGTCCACGAGCGCGCCGAAGCTGCCGTTGCCGATGATGCCGAGGTCGAGGGTGGAAGCGTGCATGCGGGCTCCTTGATCCGTGGGGGCGGACGCGCCGGGGCGCGGTGAACCTGTTTGCGATCTTGTCGTGCTTGCCGGTGGGCGCGTGTGCGGTGCTCGCCATGCCCATCGAAATGGAACCGGTGTGCCGCGCTTGTTACGCTCGACCACACGCCATGCGGCGGCGTTGCGGCAGATCGTCGTGAGCAGGTTCTCAGGTGCGGGATTCCTCCTGCGAAGCAGTGGCGCCGAGCCAGCCGAGCACGGCGTCGATGTCGGGCAGCGCATGGCGCGCGAGGCTGCCGGCACGCGTGCCGACCAGCACGCTCCAGCCGCCGAGCCGGTTGGCCGCGGCGAAGCCGGCCTCGTCGGTCAGGT
>DMID01000215.1 GCA_003449195.1 Lysobacteraceae bacterium
TGGGACGACTTCAAGGGCGTGGACCTGAAGGGCAAGATCGCCGTGGTGCTGGTCAACGACCCGGATTTCGAAACCGGCAAGGGCGACTTCGACGGCAAGGGCATGACCTATTACGGCCGCTGGACCTACAAGTACGAGGAAGGCGCGCGCCAGGGCGCGCTCGGCGTGCTGGTGATCCACGAAACCGCGCCGGCTTCCTACGGCTGGGCCACCGTGGCCAGCTCCAATACCAACACCATGTTCGACGTGGTGCGCGACGACCCGGCCTCGGTGCACCCCAAGGTGGAAGGCTGGATCCAGCGCGATCTGGCGGTGCGGCTGTTCAAGGATGCCGGGCTGGATTTCGAGGCGCTGAAGAAGCTGGCGCAGACCCGCGACTTCAAGCCGGTGGAGCTGAGGGGCGAAACCCTGAGCGCGCGCTACGCGGTCACGCGCGACGTGATCACCTCGCACAATGTCGCCGCGCTGCTGCCCGGCAGCACGCACCCGGACGAGACACTGATCTACAGCGCGCACTGGGACCACCTCGGCGTCGGCAAGCCCGATGCCAATGGCGACACCATCTTCAACGGCGCACTCGACAACGCCAGCGGCACGGCCGCGCTGCTGGAGCTGGCGCGCGGCTTCGCCAAGGGGCCCAGGCCGGAGCGCTCGGTGGTGTTTCTCGCCGTCACCGCCGAGGAGAAAGGCCTGCTCGGCTCGGAGTACTACGCCGGCAAGCCGCTGTATCCGCTGGCCACGACGGTGGCGGTGATCAACATGGACGGCATGAGCCCGTTCGTGCCCTCGCGCGACTACGGCATCTACGGCACCGCCAAACTCGGCCTGCTCGACGACCTCAAGCAGGTGGCCGGCGGCTGGAAGCTGCGTTACACGCCCGACCCGAAGCCGGAAGCCGGCTCGTTCTTCCGCTCCGATCACTTCTCCTTCGCCAAGCGCGGCGTGCCGGCGATCTCGTACTCGGCCGGCCAGGATTGGGAAGTGGGCGGCGTGGCCGCCGGCAAGGCCGAGGAGGACGACTACGTGGCCCACCGCTACCACCAGCAGGCCGACGAATGGAAGCCGGAGTGGACCTTTGCCGGCGCCGCGCGCGACCTGCAGGTGCTGTACACGCTGGGCATGCAGCTGGCCGATTCGCGCCAATGGCCGGACTGGAGCAGCGACTCGGAATTCCGCGCCATCCGCGACCAGAGCGCCGCCGAACGCAAGTGAGGCAACGGGGCGGGCGGCAGCAGCCAACCTGCCCCCCTGCCTTGGCCTCGTACAAGGCATGGTCGACCCGCCGCAGCAGCTCCGACACCGGGGGCACCCCGGTGACACCCAGCACGCCGGCCGAGAAACTGTAGCCAAGGTCTTGCCCGCCCTCCGGCAGGCGCACCGTCGGCAGCGTGCAACGCATCCGGTCCACTATGGTCGCCGCACCGGCTGCATCGGCATCGGGGAATATCATCAGGAACTCCTCGCCGCCATAGCGCCCGACGGCATCCGAACTGCGGACCGCGGCCAGTGCGTGATCGATGAATTCGCGCAGCACCAAGTCGCCTGCTTCATGACCATGGCGGTCATTGATGCACTTGAAGTGATCCAGGTCGATCAGGCACAGCGCATAGCCGCGACCCTCGGCCGGCAGCTGCCGGGACATGTCTTCGAACAGGGCCAGGATGCCGCGCCGGTTGAGCGTGCCGGTCAATTCGTCGGTCCGTGCGATGCGCAGCGCGATATCGCGGTCCATCCGCATCGCGCGCTCGCCCCCTCCCTGCTCGATCGCGGTGATGTCCGTCGCCACGCACAGCATCCAGCCCTCGTCGTCCAGGCTTTCGGTCATCCACAGCCAACGCCCGCTGCGCATGTCTGTCTCGAAACCCCGGAACCGGCATTTCCCGCGACGGGAAAGGGCGCCATTGAGCCAGGTGCTCACGTCCTCGGACTCGATATGCGTGCCCTTGCCGATGCTGGCGGCATGGCTCATCAATTCCCGCCATGTCGGCGCATGCCCCGCCTGCACACCGAACTCCTTGCGGAACGCGGCGTTGGCATACTTCAGCACGTCCTCCGGATCGAACAGCGCGATCAGCGCCTCGCCATCGCCCAGCAGGTCGAGCAATTTCCGGCTGCATGTCTGCTGTTCATCGCTTTTCATCGTGCGCCTCCCGTGCAAGCGGAATCCTGACACGACGCGGCCTGCGCATCCACGCGGCCGCGCCTGCCTTCAGCGCTGCCGCCCAAGCTTGTCGGCCAGTACGCCGTCCAGTTCCGGGCGGGCGGAAAAACCGGCCTTCTCCAGCCGCCGCACCACTTCGCGCGGCACGTCGCGGCCGCTGGTCAGCTTGTTGGGGCTGCCGGTGTAGTGGAACAGCGTGCCGCCCGGGCGCAGCACGCGCGCAAACTGGTCGTAGAAGGCCTGCGAATACAGCTCCCCGGCAATGCCGAAACGCGGCGGATCGTGCAGCACCGCATCGAAGCCGGCATCGGGCAGCGCGGCGATGGCCGCGGCCGCGTCGCCATGGTGGAGGTGCAGGCGCCCGCCGTGCTCGGGCGCCTCCGGGTCGGGCGACCACGGGTTGAGCGTGCGCAGCCACAGCACGCTGTCGTTTTTCTCGAAAGAGTCGATGTGCGCGGCGCCGGCATCGAGCGCGCAGGCGGCGAAATACCCCATGCCGCCGCAGGTATCGAGCAGCGTCTTGCCCGCAGGGCGCACCAGCGCCACCTTGCGCCGCGCATCGTCCAGCGGCGATGCCTTGGCGGTGGGCAGCATCTTGATGCCGTCGATCTCGAAGGTGGGCACGCCCCATTCGGTCGGCACCAGCTTGATCAGCGAACCGGCATAGCGCAAGGCCGGTTGCCAGCCCTCGCCGTCGAACCAGTAAATGCTGCGGTCCTTGAGCTTGCCCGGCCACGCAAAGGCCTGCCCGCGCCATTGCCAGCCCTCGGGCGACAGCAGCGTCGTTTCTTCGGTGCGCCCCAGATCGAACGAGCCGCGCCACGCCGCGGCACCGGACTGCAAGGCGCGTTGCATCGCGTCCAGCACGGAGGAAGTCAGCAAGGGCCCGGCGTATCGGCTCACGACAACGACAGCGATGAAGTAAGGGGCACGGATGCTACCCGATGCCGCGCGCCCGGCGCAGCTCAGCGCGCCGGCACGTCGCCGCGGGCCAGCCGCTCTTCCACCGCGCTGAAGGACGAATGCGCGCCGTGCGGCGTGCCGTCCAAGTCGGTGGCGAAATACGCCACGATT
>DMID01000105.1 GCA_003449195.1 Lysobacteraceae bacterium
CGGCGCGCCGCCAGCGCGGCATAGGCCGGGGCAGGGGTGCTGCCGCCGGACAGCAGCAGCCGGGCTCTGCCCTCGTGGCGGCGCTGCAAGCTCAGCCGCTCGTCCAGCTCGGTGGCAATGGCGTTTGCCCACGCGCTGGCGTCGGCATGGCGGACGAGTTCCACGCCCATCTCACACGCTCTCCGCGCGGAAACGGTCCGCCGCACTGGCGGCGGCGCCCAGCAGGCCGGCCAACGGATGCATCACCGCCAGCGTGGGAATGCCGGCCATCGCGGGCGAGAACCGGCCCTTGTTCTCGAAGCGCTGGCGGAAGCCGGAGTGGAGCAGGGAGTCGAGCATCTTCGGCACCAGCCCGCCGGTGAGGAACACCCCGTCCCATGCGCCCTGGGTCAGTACGACATCGCCGGCGATGGCGCCAAACACGGCACAAAACACGTCCACCGCACGCGCGCAATGCATGTCGCCCTCCCTGGCCCGTGCGGTGATGTCGGCCGGCTTGAGCGGGCCCGGGTCGACATCGGCCATCAGGCACAAGGCGCGGTGGATGTTGACCAGCCCCGGGCCGCAGATCAGGCGCTCGTTGGACACGCGGCCGAACTGCTCGGACAGGATCTGCAGGATGCGGATTTCTTCCGGGGTGCCGGGCGGGAAGCTGGCGTGGCCGCCTTCGGTTTCTAGCGCGAAGGCGCGGCCGTCGCGCACGACCAGGCCGCCCACGCCCAGCCCGGTGCCGGGGCCGATCACGGCATAGTTGCGGGGCTGGTCCGCCGTGTCCGGGCGCCACGACGTGCCCCCGATCTGCACCACGTCGGCCTCGGTGTAGAGGCGGATGGCCATTGCCTGGGCGGCAAAATCGTTGATCAGGTGCAGGTCGGAAAAGCCCAGCGCATTGCTCGTGCGCGAGCGCGAGATCACCCACGGGTGATTGGTGACGCGGACCACGTCAGCTTCCACCCGGCCGGCCACGGCGAACACGCCGCGCTCGGTGCTGGCGCCCATTTCCTGCAGGTAGTGGCCGGCGGCATCGGCGAGCGACGGGAAGTCGGCCACTGCGAAGACGCGGGCGCTGTCCTCGATCAGCGGCGCGGGCAGGGCAACGTCGGCCAAGGCGAAGCGTGCATTGGTGCCGCCGATGTCGGCGACCAGCGTCATGGTATTGCCGGTGCTCATGCCGGTTCACCCGCAGCAGCGGCGTTCAGCGCAGGCGGCAGGAAACGTGCCGCTTGCGGTGGCCCCCATTGCCCGGCCGGATAGACCAGCGTGGGCAGCTCGGCGTCGTGCCAGGCCGCGATGATGCTGTCGATCCACGTCCACGCGGCTTCGACTTCGTCGTTGCGGACGAACAGCGCATGGCTGCCGTGCAGCGCATCCAGGAACAGGCGCTCGTATGCGATGCGGCGGTGCAGGCCGGTGGGGACCGACAGGTCCAGCTCCAGCGGTTGCAGCTCCAGCGCGCCCCATTCCGGGCCGGCCAGGCTGCTGAGCAGGCCGAGCTGGATGTTTTCCTGCGGCTGCAGGCTGAAGGTCAGCCGGTTGGGGGCCGCGCCTTCGCGGTCCGGACGTTCGAACAGCCAGTGGGTGACCGGCTTGAGCGTGACCACGATGCAGGTGCTGCGCTCGGGCAGGCGCTTGCCGGTGCACAGGTGGAAAGGCACGCCGGCCCAGCGCCAGTTGTCGATGTAGGCGGTGACGCCGACGAAGGTTTCCGGGTCGGTGCCTTCCGGCGGCGTGTAGGCGGGCATCGGCACGCCGCCGATCTCGCCGGCACCGTAGCGCGCGCGCAGGCTGTCGCGGGCCGCCGTTTCGGCGGTGAGCGGGCGCAGCGCACGCAGCACCTTGACCTTCTCGTCGCGGATGCGGTCGGCTTCCAGCGAGGCCGGCGGCTCCATCGCGACCAGGCACAGCAGCTGCAGGATGTGGCTCTGGACCATGTCGCGCAGGGCGCCGGATTTTGCGTAGTAGGCATTGCGGCCGTCCACGCCCTCGCTTTCGGAAACGAGGATTTCCACCGATTCGATGTAGTTGCGGTTCCACACGGCCTCGAGCAGCGTGTTGCCGAAACGCAGCGCCATCAGGTTCTGCACCGGTGCCTTGCCGAGGTAGTGGTCGAGGCGGAACACGCGGTCTTCGTCGATCAGTCCGCCGATGATGCGGTTGATCTCGCGGGCCGAATCGGTGTCGTGGCCGATCGGTTTCTCCAGCATCAGGCGATGCGGTGCAGCCAGCGCGCCGCCGAGGGCGAGGCCTTGGGCGGTGCTGATGTACAGGCCCGGCGGGATGGCCAGATAGCTCAGGCATTGCCGGCCGGGCACGAGGTCGGCCACTGCGGCGGCCACCGATTCGGGGCTGCGCAAGTCCACCGAACGGTAGTCGATGCATTCGAGCAGGCGATCGATGTCGCGGCTGCAGGCCGGCGGAGTCAGCGCTTCCAGTTTCGGCCGCAGGATGCCCCTGAACTTCTCCGTGTCATGCGGGGACAGGGCGAGCGCGCGGACCTTGAAGCCGTCCGGCAGGAGGCCGTCGCCGAGCAGGCGCAGCAGGGAGGCGAACAGGTAGCGCTGGGCCAGATCGCCGGTGGCGCCGAACAGCAGGAGAGTGTCGTGCATGCGGTCGAGTTTGGTGATGGGCTGACATCGTTGTCAACCAATGGTTTCAAGGGTTCCGGTCATCGCCGGTGGCGCTTCCCGGACCTGCAGGGCATTCGAGTTTGCCCGAATTCACCAATGAATGCTCGATACCGGGAGCCGAATGCAAGGCGACGCCGGGAAACGCTTACATGGCAAGATACACGAGCGGCATTGGCGGGTCGTGCCGGTGTCTTGTCGAGCTGCGCAATGCAGCCGAGCATCTTTCGCCGGACATCCGGTGAGTGGTCGGTCAACCGAAGCGTCTGGAGAAACGATGGCAAGCGTGCAGTTCGAAGGTGTCCGCAAGGTGTACGAGAACGGCCAGGTGGCCATTCCGGGCGCCAGTTTCGAGATTGCCGACGGGGAGCTGATGGTGCTGGTGGGGCCGTCTGGCTGCGGCAAGTCGACCCTGCTGCGGATGGTGGCCGGACTGGAGGAAATCTCCGGCGGCACGCTGCGCATCGGCGAACGCGTGGTCAACGACGTGGCGCCGAAGGACCGCAACATCGCGATGGTGTTCCAGAGCTATGCGCTGTATCCGCACATGACGGTGGCCGAGAACCTGGCCTTCGGCCTCAAGTTGCGCGGCCACCCGAAGGACGAGGTGGCGCAGCGGGTGAAGACCGTGGCCGACATGCTCGGCCTCGGCCCGGTGATGGACAAGCTGCCCAAGGCGATGTCGGGCGGGCAGCGCCAGCGTGTCGCACTCGGCCGTGCGCTGGTGCGCAAGCCGGCGGTGTTCCTGCTGGACGAGCCCTTGTCCAACCTGGACGCCAAGCTGCGCGCCACGGTGCGCACCGAGATTGCCGCGCTGCATCGCCAGCTGGGCACCACGATGATCTACGTCACCCACGACCAGGTGGAGGCGATGACGCTGGGCCAGCGCATCGTCGTGCTCAAGGACGGGCAGGTGCAGCAGATCGACACGCCGATGAACCTGTACGACCGCCCGGCCAATCTTTTCGTCGCCGGTTTTCTCGGCAGCCCGGCGATGAACGTGCTGCGCGGCACCTTGGTGCGCGACGGGGAACTCGCGCTGCTGCGGATGTCCGACGGCAAGGTCTTGCCGCTGGCGCATGCGTTTCCGGCCGAACGCTTCGACAAGGACATCCTCGTGGGCATCCGTCCCGAGCGCCTGTTGCCGGCCGAATCCGGCGAGGCAGCCTTCGATGCCCGCATCGAAGCCATCGAGGCCATCGGCAACGAGACGTTCGTGCATCTGCGGCTGGGCGAGGAGAAGCTGGTGTCGCGGATGCCGCCGCGCGAACTGCCCGGCATTGGCCAGTCGCTGCCGATGGCCGTGCACGCCCGGCACCTGCACTATTTCGACCCGGAAACCGAGCTGCGGCTGGATATCGCCTGACGATTCGGCAGCAGGATGCATGGGGCGGCAGCGGACGGAATGCCACTGTCCGCAACCGCGTCCGCTCAGCGGGCCAGCCCGCCCAGCATCGGCACGGCCAGTGCGGTCAATCCCGACACGGCAAGCGCATCGGTCGGCGCATCCAGCGGCAGCACGGCCAGGGCTAGCGTCCCGGCGGCGGTACTCGCCACGGTGCCGATGGCCGTGCCGGCGTGGGTGACTTCGTCGCCCGGATTCACGGAGCCAGGCAGTTCGAGCAGCGTGGCGGCGCGCTTGGCCTTGCCGAGGAAATGCGTGCGGGCCACGATCTCCTGGCCCGGGTAGCAGCCCTTGGACACGCTGTAGGCCTGAAGGCGATCAAGCGCCAGCTGCTGCGGCGTCCATTGTTCGCGCTGGCCTGCATCCAGCCGGGGCAGGCCAAAGCGCAGGTCCATGCGCCGCCAGCTGCCATCGTCGGCCGGCAGATCCGTCGCGGACTCGCTTGCCGCAACCGACAGGGTGCGGGCGCATCCGGCCGAACCGAAATCCAGCTCGATGCCGTGCCCGGTCGTGGAGACGAATGTCGCGCCGGCGGCCTGCTGCGGCGGCTGCACGATGCCGATCGCGGCAACGTCGGCCCGCGATGCGATCCGCAGCTTGCGCCGGAACACGAACCGCTTCAGCGGTTCGGCAAACGCATCGGCCGGCATGTCGGGCACCAGCGCCAGCAACGCGTCCGGCGCGCGCTTGAGCAAGGCGAATACCGCGATCACGCGGCCCTTTGCGGTCAGCCATGCATTCCACTGCCAATGCCCGACCGGCAGCGAGGCGACGTCGTTGGCAAACTGCGCATGGGCGAATGCAACGGCATCCGGGCCATCGAATCCGACGATGGAATAATCGTCCAGCCGCATCGGGCCGGGTGCATGAAGGTTGTCAGACACGGGGGGCAGGATTAAGATTTCGCCGGTTTTGCGAGACCCCCATGATAGGCCAAAGCCAACCAGACACCGCTGCCGAAGCGGGAACCGACAAACCGGCTGCCAAGCGCATGCCGGAGGCGCCGGCTCCGTTGCCAAGGGAGATCGGTGGCCGCGAAGGCCCGGAGCCGACCCGTTACGGGGATTGGGAAAAAAACGGGCGCTGCATCGATTTCTGATGCAGCGATGAGCCAACGCGGCATCCGCCGCCCAGCCGAGACAACGAGCCCCGCGAATGGCGAGCCAACAACGTCCGCTTTCACCCCATCTGCAGGTCTACCGCTGGCAAGTCCAGATGGCGACGTCGATCCTGCATCGTGCCACCGGCCTGTTCCTGGCCTTCGGCTCCCTCCTCATTGCCGCATCCCTGCTTGCGCTGATGCTGGGGCCGCAACACTGGAATTGCGTGCTGGCCACGGCCGGTTCGTGGTACGGCATGGCGTTCATGTTCGTGTGGACGTGGTGCTTCGCCTACCACCTGTGCAACGGCATCCGTCACGTGGTGCAGGATTTCGCGATCGGTTTCGCCAAGCCCACCTTCATCCGCAACAGCTGGTTGTCGGTGATCGGCAGCTTGGTGTTGACCGCCGCAATCTGGGTCTATGTGTTGATCGGAGGTGGCGCATGAGCCGTTTTCGCACTCCGCTGAAGGAAGTCCGCGGCCTGGGTTCGGCCAAGACCGGCACCGCGCATTTCGTCGCCCAGCGCCTGACCGCCACCGCGCTGGTGGTGCTCGGGATCTGGTTCCTGGTGTTCGTGCTCAGCCTGCTCGGCGCCGATTACGTGACCGCCACCGCCGCAGTTGCCAAGCCGTGGAACGCGGTGCCGCTGGTGGCCTTCCTCGTCGCGATGTTCTGGCATGCCCAGCTGGGCGTGCAGGTCGTGCTGGAGGATTACGTCCACCATTCCTTGCTGGCCCTGTTCGTGCAGACGACGGCCCGCTTCATTGCCGTGCTGGGCGCGATCGTCAGCGTCTTTGCCGTGGCCCGCATCGCGCTGGGGAATTGACCGATGTCCGCATACAAGATCACCGAACACAAGTGCGACATGGTCGTCGTCGGCGCCGGTGGCGCCGGCCTGCGTGCCACCTTCGGCCTGGCCCAGAAGGGCCTGGCCACCGTCTGCATCACCAAGGTCTTCCCGACCCGCTCGCACACCGTGGCCGCGCAGGGCGGCATTTCCGCCGCGCTCGGCAACATGGGCGAGGATGACTGGCGCTACCACTTCTACGACACCATCAAGGGCTCGGACTGGCTGGGCGACCAGGACGCCATCGAGTACATGGTGCGCGAGGCGATCCCGGCCATTATCGAGCTGGAGCACTACGGCGTGCCGTTCTCGCGTACCGAGGAAGGCAAGATCTACCAGCGTCCGTTCGGCGGCATGACCACCCGCTTCGGCGAAGGCCCGGCGGCGCAGCGCACCTGCGCGGCGGCCGACCGCACCGGCCACGCGATGCTGCACACGCTGTACCAGCAGTCGCTGGCGC
>DMID01000182.1 GCA_003449195.1 Lysobacteraceae bacterium
CGAGTCGCGCTGGCGGCACGCGCCGTCCTCGGCCGTGGTGGCCTTCCGCGACGAGCTGGAAGAGGCCACCCACAGCGCACGCTTGTCGCGCAGCGGCCCGGCCCCTGCGATCGCGCCGGTCACGGTGACGCCGCCCGCCCCGGCCTCGGCAGCCCAGACCAGCCCGATGAGGGGTGCGCAGACCGCACCGTCGCAGGGTTTCCAGCCGGTGTCCGGCGACGACGTGAAGACCGAACAGCTGCAATGACAGCGGTCAGCCGCACCGGTTTGCACATGTCTTGACGCATGCTTGGCCGCAGCCTTTTCCAAGGCTGTCGGACATGTGCATTTGACCTCGATCAATGACGTCCGTGCGCGTGGGCGCGAGCTTGCACGCCAAGCCGTTCGTCCGGTGGTGGATTGACCCTCGCCTGTCTCGTCACCCCTGAACCGGCCACATTGCCGGTGCGTTTCGCCTGCGGGCGGAGCGTGCGGGTGGGTCGTCATCACAAGCGAGGGATACACCATGAAACGCCGCAATTTCCTGCTGGGCCGCGCCGCGCTGTCCGGCGGCCTGATTTCCAGCGCCTTGCCGCTGGGCGCACAAACGCTTCGCCAGCCGTCACCTTCCACCGCCGCTCCAGCAAGTGCCGGCGCTGCGTTGACACCGTCTTCCACGCCTGTCATCACCGGACATACGAAGATGCTGCGGTGATCGGCCACCCGGTCGAACACTCCAAGTCGCCGCGCATCCACAACGTGGCGCTGGCCAAGCTGGGGCTCGATTACGCCTACATGGTCTTCGACATCGACGAGGGCGAGCTGCCGCAACTGGTGGCCGCGTTCAAGACGCTGAAGGTGCGTGGCTGGAATCTCACCACCCCCGACAAGCACGGCATCCTCAAGCTGGTCGACAAGGTGTCGCCGGTGTCCGAGCTGGTCGAGGCGGCCAATACCGTGGTCAACGACGACGGCGTGCTCACCGCGTACACCACCGACGGCATCGGCCAGGTGCAGTCGCTGCACGATGCGGGCATCGAAGTGGCCGGCCGCACCATCACCCAGATGGGCTGCGGCGGTGCCGGCTCGGCCATCGCCGCCCAGTTCATCGAGGACGGCGTGAAGGAATTGAACATCTACAACCGGCGCGACGAGTTCTTCGAACCGGCCAAGGCGCTGGCCGAGCGGATCAACGCGCGCGGCAAGGGCAAGGTGGTCGTGCGTGATCTGGCCGATGTGGCGGCGTTCCGCAAGTCGGTCAAGGCCTCGTCGATCCTGATCAACACCACCAGCGTGGGTTTCGCCCAGCAAGAAGGTCACTCGGCATTGCCGGACGAGGCGGTGTTGAGGCCTGATCTGTTCATCTCCGAAATCGTCTACAGCCCGGCCCGCACCACCTTCATCGAGCAGGCAGAGAAAGCGGGCTGCAAGTCGATCAACGGCATCGGCATGCTGGTGCATCAGGCGGCGGCTTCGTTCAAGATGTGGACCGGGGAAAACATGCCCGTGGCCGACATCAAGCGGCTGCTGTTCTCCTGATCCGGCAGGGACGCTTCCGGGGCCGCGGTTCCGCCCCGGAAGCGGTTCCGTTCAGGCGGCAGGCGTGTCCTGCGGCCGGCGGGGCGCTATCCTTCATCACGTTCAACGAATAGCGGGTGGCTGACATGGGTGCTTGGGGCTTGGGGCATTGGCTGGTGGTGCTGGCAATCGTGCTGCTGGTGTTCGGCACCAAGCGGTTGACCAGTGGTGCGAAGGATCTCGGCAACGCGGTCAAGGAATTCAAGAAGGGCATGCACGACGACGACAAGCCGGCCGCGCAGCTTGGCGACGCCTCGCGCAAGGCCGACGAGGCGCCGGCGTCCAGGACGGTCCAGGACGACCGCGAGCCGCGCTGACTTCGGCCGGCCGGGTTTCCCCGCATGTTCGACATCGGCTTCAGCGAACTGCTGGTGATCGCCGTGGTCGCATTGGTGGTGCTCGGCCCGGAGCGCCTGCCCAAGGCTGCGCGCTTTGCCGGCCTGTGGGTGCGGCGCGCGCGCGCGCAGTGGAATTCGGTCAAGGACGAGCTCGAACGCGAGCTGGCCGCCGACGAGCTCAAGCGCGAATTGCAGCAGGCCCGCGATGCACTGAACCGGGCCGAATCCGAGCTGCATCGCGCCGATGCGCAGGTCCGTGCCGGCATCGACGAAGCGCGCCAATTGCCTGCTGCGACGGGCGATGCTTCGGCCGTGCACGCCGATACCGTCGCCCACGCCGACGCAACAGCATTGTCGCCGGCTGCTGCGACTGACTCCGTGACCGAAGAGCATCCGCCCCGTGTCTGAGCCCGATTCGGAAGGCAGCCTGATCGAGCATCTGGTCGAACTGCGCACCCGGCTGGTGCGCGCACTGGCCGGCGTGGGCATCGTGCTGGCCTGCCTGCTGCCCTTCACCAGCACGCTGTACACGTGGCTGGCCGCACCGTTGATGGCCCGGCTGCCGGCCGGACAGGCGCTGATCGCGATGAATCCGGCCGGTGCGTTCTTCGCCCCGCTCAAGCTGACCTTCTTCGTCGCCCTGTTTGCCGCCGCGCCGTGGGTGCTGTACCAGGCTTGGGCGTTCGTCGCCCCGGGGCTGTATGCGCGGGAAAAGAAACTGGCCACGCCGCTGCTGGCGTCGGCGGTGCTGCTGTTCTATTCCGGCTGCGCCTTCGCGTACTTCGTGGTGCTGCCCTCGGTGTTCAATTTCCTGGTCAAGTTCAAGCCGGACGTGGTGTCGATCACGCCGGACGCCAATGCGTACCTGGACTTCGTGCTGGTGATTTTCTTCGCCTTCGGCGCCAGCTTCGAGTTGCCGGTGGCGCTGGTGATTCTGGTGTTGCTGGGCTGGGTCAGCCCCCGGCAACTGCGCGAGGCGCGGGGCTATGCCATCGTCGGCATCTTCATTCTGGCCGCGGTGATCACCCCGCCCGACGTGGTGTCCCAGCTGTTGCTGGCAGTGCCGATGTGCCTGCTGTACGAGGCCGGGATACTGGCGGCCACGCTGGCGGTGCGCTCGCGCCCGGAGCGGTCGTCGGGCTGATCTCACGCCTTCTTGACGTATCCGTATGGTCACTGGGATACAGTCGGCAGCGTCTCCGGCTTGCGCCCGGTCGGCAGGCACCAGCAGGGGGCGGATTTCCGGGTTCACGTCACTCTGCCGTCAGAACGACCGGCGGGCTGGTTCGCTCGCCAGACCTTGACCCGCAAGCCGCTGCTTGCGTTCACCGCGATTTTCCTGTGCATCCTGACTCTCAGCGTGTTCACGCTGTGGACTTTCCGTACCGGCGTGGAATCCCGCCGGGTCGAGGATGTGCAGCTCGAAGCGGTCCGGCGGGCCCAAGAGGCCGGCCGGGCGATGCGGCTGCAGCAGGTGGCCATCCGCGACTACCTGCTCGGTACCGGCGACAGGCCGCTGCAGCGACTGGATCAGGCGCGGCAGACCCGCGAAAAGGCCTTGCTGCGGGCGATCGATCTGGCCGGAAACACGGATGTGGGGGGCGAATCGCCCGGGCACACGATGCGGCCTTGGCCTGGGATCGGGGCGTGGTCACCGTGCTGCAGCGTCATGCGCCGCCCTCACCCGACGGCGCGCCGCCGACGCACGAGCAGCAACGCGCGGCGATTCATTATCTCGAAGCGAACAATGCCGCGCTGTCCACGGCCGTGCTGGCCGATCTGGACGCGCTGTACGGCTCGGAGATGCGCCGCTTCGTGCAGCAGCGCATCGCGCTGAATGCGACGATCCGAGAGAACCAGGTCGTGATCGTGGTGCTGCTGGTGCTGGCCTTGCTGGTGGCGGTGCTGTCGGTGTGGGGCGCATCCCGGCTGGTGTCGCGGCCGATCCACATGCTCACCCGGCAGATGGGACGGCTGGCCGGCGGCGAATTCGACATCCAGGTGCCGTACCAGCACCGCGCCGACGAGATCGGCGACAGCGCGCGCGCGGTGGAGGTGTTCCGGCTGACCTCCATCGCCAACCGCGACGGCAACTGGGTGAAGATCAGCGCCGGTGAAGTGGCGACCGCGCTGCAGGCCGCGATGACCCAGGAAGCCTACGTGCAGACGCTGGTCAACGAGATCACCCCGCGCATCGGTGCCGGCGTCGGCGTGTTCTTCGCCTGGGACGAGGCCGCCGCCGAACTGCGCCTGCTCGGCAGCTACGGCTTCCAGCGGCGCAAGCACCTGGGCCTGCACTATGCGCTGGGCGAGGGCCTGATCGGCCAATGCGCGCTGTAGCGCAAGCGCATCGTGCTGGATCGCGTGCCGGAAGCCTTTTTCGCGATCCATTCGGCCACCGGCGAAGCCGCGCCCCGCCAGGTGATGGCCGTGCCCTTGCTGCTGCAGGACCGCTTGCTGGGCGTGTTCGAGTTCGGCACCTTCGGTGCCATCGGTGCGGCGGCCGAGGGCTTCGTCGAGGAGTTGCTGCCCACCGCGGCATTGGGCCTGGACAACATCCGCCGTGCCGAGCACACCCGCGAGCTGCTCGAGAAAACCCGTGCCCAGGCGCTGGCGCTGGAGCAGTCCGAAGAAAAGCTGCGCATGCAGGAGGAGCTGCGCGCCACCAACGAGGAGCTGCAGCAGAAGACCGTCGAACTCGAAGAACACACCCAGCGCCTGGCAGCATCCGAGGAAGAACTGCGCGTGCAGGCCGAGGAGTTGCAGGCCTCCAACGAGGAACTGCGGCAGAAGAGCGAAATCCTCAACGAACAGAAGCAGGTGCTGGAAGACCTGCAGCGCGAAACCGAACTCAAGGCGCAGGCGCTGGCACGCGCGAGCCAGTACAAGACAGACTTCCTCGCCAACATGTCCCACGAGCTGCGCACGCCGCTCAACAGCCTGCTGATCCTGTCCAAGGAGCTGGCCGAGAACGCGCAGCAGCATCTGGATGCCGAGGAGGTGGAATCGGCGCAGGTCATCCACGATTCCGGCTCCAACCTGCTGCGCCTGATCAACGACATCCTCGACCTGTCCAAGATCGAGGCCGGCAAGATGGACGTGTACCGCGAGGAGGTCGAGGTCGAAGCGATCACCCGCGAGGTGATGCGCCATTTCCGCCATGTCGCGCTGGACAACCGGCTGGCCTTCGACATCGAGGTCGGCGACGACGTGCCGGCCACGCTCGGTACCGACCGTCCCAAGCTGCAGCAGATCCTCAACAACCTGCTGGGCAATGCGTTCAAGTTCACCCATGAAGGTTCGGTGACGCTGCGCGTGGTGCGTGCCGGGCACGCGCTGTTGCGCCGGATCGGTGCCGACGATGCCGCGCATTACCTGGCCATGTCGGTGGCCGATACCGGCATCGGCATCCCGCAGGAGCGGCTGGATTCGATCTTCGAGGCTTTCGAGCAGGTCGATTCCAGCACCAGCCGCCACTACGGCGGCAGCGGTCTGGGCCTGGCGATCGCGCGCAAGCTGGCGCAGCTGCTCGGTGGCCAGTTGCTGGCCGACAGCGTGGTCGAGGAAGGCAGCACGTTCACGCTGATGCTGCCCCTGGACGAGGTCGCTCCGGTTGCGGCGGCGGCACCGGCAAGGCCGGTGCAGGACATGATGCGCAACCCGGCCGCGCTGAGCCATGCGGCCACCCCGGCGCCGCGCCTGACCGACTGGATTCCCGACGACCGCCACACGATTTCGCCGGGCGATACCGTGATCCTGACCATCGAGGACGACCCGGCCTTCGCCCGCATCCTGGTGGACATGATCCGGCGCAAGGGCCACCGCGCGCTGGCTGCGGCCGATGGCGAAACCGGGCTGGAGCTTGCCCGCAGCTACCGCCCCACCGCGATCCTGCTGGACGTGATGCTGCCGGGCATGGACGGCTGGTCGGTGATGGAGCAGCTGCGCCGCGAGCCGGCGCTGCGCTCGATCCCGGTGCACTTCATCTCCGCCGTGGACGAGGCCGCCAAGGGCGAGGCGATGGGCGCGGTCGGCTACCTGACCAAGCCGGTGGACCGCAAGGCGCTGACCGATGCCTTCGACCGCCTGCTCGACGTGGCCGGCAAGATCGTCCGGCGCCTGCTGCTGGTGGACGACGATGCCGATTCGCGCTTGGCCATCCGCCACCTGCTGCAAGGCGAGAAGCTGCAGATCGACGAAGCCGCCTCGGGCGAGGAGGCGCTGGAAAAGCTGCAGGGAGAGGGCTACGACTGCATCGTGCTCGACCTCAATCTCGGCGGCATTTCCGGTGCCGAGCTGCTGGAACGGGCTTCGGCGCGGATGCCGCTGCCGCCGGTGGTGATCTATTCCGGGCATGAGCTCAGCCGCGAGGAAAGCCTGCGCCTGCGCCAGTACACCGACAGCATCGTCATCAAGGGGTTGCGCTCGCAGGAGCGCCTGCTGGACGAGGTCAGCCTGTTCCTGCACAGCATCGGTTCGCGCGGCGCGCAGGGCGCGCAGGAGGCCGACGGCGGCCTGTCCAGTCATTCCGTGCTGTTGGTGGACGACGACATGCGCAACCTGTTCGCGTTGTCCAAGTCGTTGCGCGCGCGCGGCATGAACGTGCTGATGGCCCAGGACGGCTTCAAGGCGCTCAGGCAGCTGGAGGAGAACGACGACGCCGGGCTGGTGCTGATGGACATCATGATGCCGGGCATGGACGGCTACGAGACCACGCGCGAGATCCGCCGGCAGCCGCAGTGGGCGCACCTGCCGATCATCGCGGTGACCGCCAAGGCGATGCCGGGCGACCGCGACAAGTGCCTGGACGCCGGCGCCAACGACTACCTGACCAAGCCGGTGGACCTGGACAAGCTGCTGTCGATGATGCGGGTGTGGCTGCAGACGTGACGGGGACCGGCATGCGCGAGGACATCGACGACATCGAGGTGGACGCCTTCGTCCAGGCGATGGCGCAGCGCCACGGCTACGATTTCGCCGGCTACGCGCCGGCGTCGCTGAAGCGCCGCGTGCTCGGGCTGGCGCAGTCGATGCAGGCCGGCAGCGTCGGCGAGCTGACCGCGCGGGTGCTGCGCGAGGACGCGCTGGTGCCGCAGGTGATCGCCGGGCTGTCGGTGCCGGTCTCGGAGATGTTCCGCAACCCGAGCGTGTTCCGGAAACTGCGCGAGGAGGTGTTCCCGATCCTCGCCTCGTACCCGCACATCAACATCTGGCAGGCCGGATGCGCGCACGGGCAGGAGGTCTATTCGCTGGCGATCCTGCTGGAAGAAGCCGGGTTGTACGAGCGGTGCCAGATCTACGCCACCGACTTCAACGACGAGGCGCTGGCGCGCGCGCAGGAAGGCATCTTTCCGGTCCGCGATGCGCGCCAGTACACCGAAAACTAGCTCGCCGCCGGTGGCCGCCGCTCGCTGTCGGATTACTACCACGCGCGCTACGACTTCATGAAACTCGACGAGCGCCTGCGCCGGCGGGTGACGTTTGCCAACCACAACCTGGTGTGCGACGGCGTGTTCTGCGAGGCGCACCTGATCCTCTGCCGCAACGTGCTGATCTATTTTTCCGACGACCTGCAGGACCGCGTGCTCGGCCTGTTCCGCGACAGCCTGGTGCGGGGCGGTTTCCTGTGCCTGGGCAACCGCGAATCGATCAGCTTCGCGCCGAGCGCGCGCACGCTGCTGCCGTTCGATGCGGCGCTGCGCATCTACCGCAATCCCGGGGACGGGGCATGAAGCCGGCACCGCAGGCGCTGGCGATCGGCTGTTCGGCCGGCGGCCTGGCCGCGCTGCAGACCAACCTGCAGTGGCTTGTAGTGGTATTCATCAACGAGATCCTCCGTCTTTCGCCCGTGGTCGAGGAAGTGCT
>DMID01000145.1:0-8882 GCA_003449195.1 Lysobacteraceae bacterium
GCATCCTGATGGAAGGCTGGGTGCGGGTGCCGGGCGACTCTTTCTGAAACGGCCGCGGGCCGCGCCGCGCCGTGCGGGCAGCGCGGCCACCCGATGCTCCGGCAATCGGATGGCCGCACTCCTGCCGCCGCATGCTTCAGTGCGGCTTGCCGGTGCCTCCCTGATTCTGGGTGGCTGCCGCATCGCTGCGCTTCCGGGTGCAGGCGGTGTATTCGGCCGTGGTCAGACGCCCGTCGGCGTCGGCATCGGCCTCGTCGAAGACAGTGCTCAGGCCGGCATCGGCGCGGGCTTCCGCCTTGGTGATCGCGCCATCGCCATCGGCATCGATCTCTTCCCAGGTGTGCGGCCGCGTGCTGGTCGGTGCGGTCGCTTCGTCTTCGCTGACGGCCGCCGCAGACTGACCGGATTGCTTCTCGGCCGAATGGCCCTTGTGGGTTTGTGCCAGCGCCATCGGCGCGGCCGTCATCAGGCCCAGCACGGCCAATGCACACACGAGATTGCGGTACGGGATGTTCATCAGGTCCTCCTTTTCAAGGATTGCGGAAGCGCTGCTGCTTCCGCGACCCACCCTGCGAGGCGATGGATGAACCCTGTCGGGTGCACGGGCAGCGCATTTCACGCGCCGGTGACCTGCCGCGCGGCCATCCCTGATAAACCGATGTCAGTCCGGCGTGAAGCGCATGTCGGCTTTGCGTTGCCGGCCGCCCGGAAGCCTTGCCGCAGCTTGGGCTGCGGCAAGCGTCGGGTCACGGCGTCGGCACGTCGTCGTGCGACTGCCGGTTGAACAGCCACCAACCCAGGCCGACGCCGGACAAGGCACCGACCACTTCGAGCACCACGCGCCCGCCCAGTTCGTCGGGGTCGTGGATCCAGGCCAGGGCCAGCCTCGCGTACAGCGGTGACTCCAGCCGCACGATGCTGGTGTAGAACAGGTTCCAGATGTCCACGCCGGCCCCGGCCGCCACCGCGATCAGGCACGCCCAGCCGATGATCTGGCCTTGCGACATCCCCCCGCGCAACCCCAGCCAGCGCCAGCCGCAGAACACCAGCAAGCCGATCAGCAAGGCGATCACGCCGGCTTCCAGCGAGCCGAGCAGGCCGAAGTGCAGCGGAAGATTCATGGCGTGCTCCGTGTGCAAAGGGCGCCAGTCTAGTCGCTCGCGCGCAGTGCCGGCCGTCCCGCATCTGCCAAATGCAGCCGCATTCGCGGCAGGCGCAACCGAATGATGCGGAAATCACGCATCGCAAACCTGCGTGCGCACCGGCAGGCGCAGGCGGGACGGGAACGGGATCGCAACCGGCTTCAGCGCACCGGCACGTCGTATTGCAGCATCGGCGTCGGTTCCGGCTTGAACGTGTAGTGCCACCACTCGTTCTCGTAATTGACGAAGCCCACGGCGGCCATCGCATCGAGCAGGCGCTTGCGGTTGCCGCGCTGCACCGGGCTCAAGCCCGGCACGTCGGTATGCGCGCGCAAGCCGAAATAGTCGAAGCCGGTACCCATGTCCAGCGCCGTGCAGGCCTTGCGGCAATCGAGCAGGCCCAGATCGACGGTTGCACCGCGGCTGTGGCCGGACACCTCGGCCACGTAGCCGTCGGGGATGATCCGCGCCTTGTCCAGATCCGGGTAGAACTCGGCCTTGTTCGCCTGGTCGGCCGGGTCGGCGGCCCAGGCGACGAAGGCCTTGACCGCGCGCACGGGGCGGTAGCAGTCGTACATCAGCAGCGAATACCCCTCGGCACGCAGGCCGGCCTGCACCTTCGCCAACGCCTGCGCCACCGGTGCCAGCAACAGGCAGGTCGGCGCCTCGTAACCGGGCACCGGGCGGGCGGTGAAGTTGTGCCAGCCGGCATAGCGCATGTCCACGGCGATGTCCGGTGCCAGCGTGCGCACGTCCACCAGCCTGGCTTCGGCGGCCGTGGTGGCCGGCGACACGCTCACCTCGCCGGCAAGCGCAGGAAACGCGAATGCCGTTGCCGCCATCGCGAGCGCACAAACGGCCAGCGGCAGGTATCGAATGCGACGAGCCATTGGCGGATTCATCCGGCAGGAAGCGATGCGCGCATCATCCGGCCGCGGCCTTACTGCGTCCACGCATCGCGGGTCAGCGCGTACAGGATGCTGCGGTCCTTGCCGTCCAGTTCGGTCGCGCCGTCGCCGCGGTAGTGGTTGCGGAACGCGCGCACGGTGGCGGCCTTGTCGTCGAGCGGGTAGCCGATCAGGCGCAGCGCGATCCACGGGTCGAAGTTGGCCGGCGGGGTTTGGTCGTCGCGGTCGGGCCAGCGGCCGTAGCCGGCATCGGCCAGCCGCTTCCACGGGAACAGCGGGCCCGGGTCGGGCTTGCGGGTCGGCGCGAAATCCTGATGGCCGACGATGGCCGAACGCGGAATGCGCAGCCGCTTGCACAGGTCGTCCAGCAACACGATCAGGCTGTCGACCTGCGCATCCGGGAACGGGCTGTGCCCGTCGTTGTCGATCTCGATGCCGATCGAGGCCGAGTTCAAGTCGGTGATCGTGCCCCATTGCCCGGGACCGGCCTGCCACGCGCGCTTGCCGTCGGCGACGAGTTGATACAGATGTCCGTCACGGCCGACCAGATAATGCGCGCTGACCGGGCCGCCGCTGTTGGCCGTGCGCAACGTGTCCAGCGATTCCTGCGCCGACTCCTGGTCGGTGTAGTGCAGCACGATCAGGATCGGCCTGCGCGCGTCGAAATTCTTCGACGGCACCCAAGTGGCCAACGGATTGCGCGGGTCGTGGGCGCAGGCGGACAGCAGCACGGCAAGCAGCAGCATGCCAAGCAGGCGGGACGGAAGGGAACGCAACATCGGCATGCTTCCTCGAATCAACGGGCATCGCACGCGGCGATGCGGGTAAAGGCCAGATCGGCGTAGTCGTAGCTGAAGTCGGTATCCGGGTCGATGGCCGACAGTGCCAGCGTGGTGGTACGGGCGTGCGCATCGTGCTTGAACGCCAGCCACGGCTCGGCGTCCACGCTGTCTTCGTCCCAGTCCACCAGCCAGCGCGCACCGAGCTTCATCACCCGGCCGCGCAGCATCGGCGAGCGCCTGGACGCAAAACGCACACTGCCGTCCGGCGCCGGGCAGATGCGCACCTCGCCAAACCACGGGTCGCGGTACACGCCCTGCCAACCGGCCAGATCGCGCGTGCTCGCCGGCACCCGGGACGAGGTGTCCGGCTTGCGCGACGACGCCGGCCGCGCGGCATCTTCCCGATCCAGCAGGCCGGCGTAATACGCCGCGTCGCGGTGCGCCTGTGGTTCGGTCCAGCGCTTGATCAACGCTTCGCCGAGTACCGTGCGCGCGGCCTCGCCTTCGCCGTTGGTGAGGATGACGAAACCGTTGCGCCGGTCCGGCAACATCGCCACCGACGAATACATGCCCGCCAGCGTGCCGGTATGGGCCACCTTCCATTGCCCGTCCACGTCGGCGATGCGCCAGCCGAAACCGTAGCCGTACATGTGCGTGTTGTCCCATTCGCGTGCCCGCTGCGAGATCGGCATCGGCATCTGCAGGGCCCACACCACGCGGCGTTGCGCCTGCGACAGCCACGTCGACTTCGGATCCAGCCACATGCCCACCCAGGTCAGCATGTCGTTGATGCTGCAGCGGATGCCGCCGGCCGGCATGGACGCGATGTCAGGCACCACGTCGCCGTCCTCGCGGATCGGCACGTTGCCCGCTGCGGTGCGCATGTGCGGCTGGGCGACGTTGCCCACCCGTGCCGGGCGCCAGCTGCCGACCTGGCAGCGGCCCATGCCGAGCGGGCCGAACAGTTGCTCGCGCACCAGCACGTCGTAGGGTTTGCCGCCGGCTGCCGCAGCCACCTCGCCGGCCACCACGTACAGCAGGTTGTCGTAGGCGTAATGCGAACGGAAGCTGTGGGTGGGCTTGAGCCAGCGCAGCCCGGCAATGATGTCGGCGCGGGTGAAATCGTTGGGCTCGGGCCACAGCATCAGGTCGCCAGCCCCCAGCCCCAGCCCGCTGTTGTGCAGCAACAGGTCGCGCACCTGGAAATTGGCGGTGACCCAATCGTCGTGCATGCGAAAGCCCGGCAGGTATTTCGTCACCGGGTCGTCCCACTTCAGCCTGCCCTGATCCACCAGCCGCGCCAGCACGCCGGTGGTCATCGCCTTGCTGTTGGAGGCGATCTTGAACAGCGTGTCCGGCGTGACCGGCTCGCCCTTGCCCGCCTCCAGCTCACCGGCGGTACGCAGGTAGACCACCTTGCCGTCTTCGATCACGCCGACGGCAAGACCCGGCAAGGCATAGTGCGCAAAGGTGTAATCGAAGGCCGCGTCCAGCTCGGCCTTGCGCGCATCGCCCGCATCCGCCGCCATGCCGGGCATGGCGATGCCTGCGGCCAGCAACACGCCGGCAAGCAGGCCGACGCGGCGTCTTGCCACCGCTGCCGGAGAAGATGTCCGTCGTGCCACTGTTTCAGACCTCCATCCAGGGTTTGGTCGCACCCTCGCCCCGCTGCCGGCAAATGTCGGCAAATGCCGGCGGCAGTACAACCTGCAGCGGTGCGGCCTTGCCGGTTCACTTGAACTCGTATTCCGACGGGGCACGTCATCCCTGGCGATGGAACCTGCATCCGATGTCTGCAAATCCCGGCAATGGCGAGCTCCCTCCGCAGCGTTGCCGTTTTGTTGCTTACCACGCATGGAAACCCGGCTCAAGCACATTGGCTCGTGCCTGCCGGCCGGCCCGCCCGCCTCCGCGTCGCGGAGGCGGGCGGCTTGCCTCAGTAGTTCAAAGACACCACCAACTGCGCATAGCGCGGCGACTGGAAGCTGGTCGGCCACAGGAACGTTTCGTTGTGGTGGCCGATGTCGTCTTCCAGCGTCTGATCGACGGAAAGCTTCTTCTGCTGGTTGGTCACGTTGTAGACGGCAAACTTCACCCGCAGGTTGGCATCGCCGAACTGCTTGGCCCATGTAGTGCTGAGGCCAAGCTCGTAAGTGAACGGCATGCGCCCGTAGGCACCGCGGGGGGACGAGGCATACACGCGCTCGGATGCCACAGCCGAGGTGCAGTTCTCGATGCACACGTAGTAGCTGTGGTAGTTGGTGCCATCGAACGGATTGCCCACGCCGAAGCCGGTGATCGGGCCGCCGGTACGGGCATCCAGGGTTGCGCCGATGGTCCAGTCATCGGTGATGGCGTAGCTACCACGCAACTTGAGCTGATGGCGACGATCGTTGGGCAGGTAACCGTAGCCGTTGTAGTTCACCCACGGATCGTCGAAGTTCTCGGTGCGGCCGGTATCGGCGAAATCGGTATCCGAATTGACCGGCCCTTCGGCATTGCCCTTGCCCCACGACAGCGTGTAGGAGGCATTCATCGACCACTTGCCGTCCCATGCGCGGTCCAGCTGCAGTTCCAGCGCCTTGTAATCGCGCTTGGGCTTCACCCAGCCGCGCTGGCCGACGTAATTGCCGTCGTCGTCATACAACGCCCAGCCTTCCTTGGACGTGTCCACGGTCAGCCAGCCATCCGCACTGCCATCGCAGTTGGTATCGCCCCACACGGTGACCTTCTTGCCGGGGTTGGCCATCACCCAGCCCACATAAGATTCGCCGCACTGGCCGGTGGCCGTGATTTCCATGTCGTCGATGGCGTTGTGCAACTTGCGGTAGATGCCGCGCACCGCATAAGACCATGCATCGTTGATCGACTGCTGGAAACCGAGGATGGCTTCGTCCTGATAGACCGGATCCATGTTGCGATCCACTTCCGAACGCAAGTCGCCCACCGTGCCGTTGCCCTGCGAATCGTCGACGGCGCCGATCTGCGCGCCGAGAATCGGCGTCACGTAGGTCAGGCCGTTGAGTGTCCTGGTCTCCCAACCGTCAAGCGCGTAATAGGTGCGTTCGTCGAGCAGGCCGCCTGCCTGCTTGATGTTGATCACGTTGGCCACCGGCAGGAAATAGCGGCCCACGTTGCCGAACAACTTGGTGGTGCCGTCGCCCTTCATGTCCCATGCGAAGCCGAAGCGCGGCGCCCACATGTTGTCCATCTTGATGTAGCTCTTGCCGGCGGCATCCTTGTTGTCGAAGCCTTCGTTGCGGATGCCGAGGTTGATCAGCAGGTTGTCGGTGACCGACCAGTTGTCCTCGAGGTAGTAAGCCGAGTTGGTGGTCTCGAAGCTGCCACTGATCTCGTAACGACGCGCACGCACGTAGGCCGTGGTGCCAGCCGGCACGACACCGCCATTGGCCAAGGTCGAGCCAGGCGTGGTCGCCGAGACGGTGTAGTAATAGCCACCGGGGCCCGGATAGTGGCGATCGTAATCGGAGGTGTCCTTCTCGTGATCGACACCGAAGCGCAACAGGTGCGAGTCACCCAATTGCCACTCCAGATCCACGCGTGCCTGCTTGCGCTCGTCCAGACGCGACTCGACCTTGCTGCTGGACGTGCAACCGGCGGCCACGCCGGTCGGGCGGACCGAGACCGGAGCGGACACGTAGTTGCACTCGATGTCGGTCTGGCTCTTCTGCGAGGAATTGCGCTGGTTGTCGCCGTACATCGCGCGCAGCGACAAGCCATCGGTCAGATGGCCGGTATAGCTCAACGCCCAGTTCTTGCCACCGGATTTGGTGTAGACCTTGTTGGTCAGATCGCCCTTGGTATCGGTATCCAGGTCGTAACCGTAGACGTCGTATACCCAGTTGTCCTTGTCGCTGAAGCCCAGCAGGCTCAGGCGATGGTCGTCGTTGATCTGCCAGTCGAGCTTGCCGCCCCAGAACCCGTCATTCGTTGAGCCGTCCGAATAGGTGGTGCCGCTGCTGTTGGTGTAGCGGTCACGGTCGAAGCGGCCCTCGTAGAGGCCAAAGAAGAACAGCTTGTCCTTGATCAGCGCGCCCGAAGCCCACAGGTCGATCTTGTTGGTGTCGTGATCGTCCTTGCTGGAGATGATGTAGGGGTCGCCATTGGGCGCATAGTGATCGTCCGCCTTGGCCTGCAGTGCCGACGGTTCGAAGGTCATCTCCATGCCGGCGTGGAACTCGTTGCTGCCCGACTTGGTGGACGCGTTGATGACGCCGCCGGTGGTGCGGCCGAACTCCACCGAATAGCCGCCGGTCTTGACCTGGAAATCCTGGAAAAACAGGAAGGGCGCGGCCGAGAACCCGACGCGGTTGTAGAAATCGGTGACGTTCAGGCCATCGATGTAGACCGCATTCTCGGCCACCGACGAGCCGCCGAACGAAATGCCCTGCGAACCGAGCGAGGACTTGCCCGCCACCACGCCCGGCGCCAGCAAGGCCACCGACTTGAGGTCCTGCGCCACCGGCAGGCGTGCGACATCCTGCGAGCTGATGTTCATCGCCGACTCGGTGGAGGTCACATCCACCATGTTGATCACGCGCGGCGCGGACACCTGCACCGAGCCGAGCGTGCTGATGCCGCTGATCGGCACGTTGACGGTGGTGGCGTTGCCGATGGAGACGGTGACGTCGGTCACCTTGGTGGCCGTGCCGCCGTCGCGCGACAGCTCCATCACGTAATTGCCGACCGGAAGCAACGGAATGCGGTAGTTGCCGTTGGCATCCACCGCCACCGCACGCGAAAACCCGGTATCCGGGTTGCGCACGGTGATCGACAACCCGGTGAACGATTCGCCCTTCGGCGCGATCACGCGGCCGACCACCGAACCATCCTGCGCGAACGCCGCCGGTGCCAACGCGCCCATGCAGGCTCCCAGCGCGATGCACAGCGCCGCTTTCCTCAAACTCTTGCCCCTCATCCTGCTCTCTCCTTCAGGTGAATCCGTGATTGGTTGAACGGTGGTGCGTCCTGGCGTCACTGCGCCCCGCCGGCCGGCAACATCTGCCAACGGAAGTCGTAGGTCCATTGATCGAAATACAGGTTGCCGCCGCGCCATTCGACTTCGCCGCGCTGGTTGTCCACCGTTTCGGAACGGACAAAGCGCTTGGCCGGCACGAACGGCTGCGAAATTGCATCGTTGAAGGTCACCCGATAGGCATCCAGGCCGCCGAGGTAGAACCAGCGCAGGTCCGGGTCGTCGGATGCAAGCTGGCCGGTGGTGACATCCATCGGCACCCAGCCGTAAGGCGCCAGATAGAGCTGGCCCCAGTCGTGCATCGTGTCGTAACCGCTCTCGGAGAACACCCAGCCGGACTGCCAGCGCGCGGGAATGCCGTTCATGCGCAGCAGGGTGATCAGCAACAGGGTCTGCTGGCCGCAGTCGGCATGACCGGCGCGGAATGCGTAATCGCCGATGTTGCCGATCGTCGAATACTCGCGCGCGCCGCCCCACGGGATGGCATCGACCGCGGCGAACAGTTTCTGCGCGATCCGGTACGGGTTGCTCTCGTCACCGACGATCGCCTTCGAATACGCGTGCAGCGCCGGGCTGAAACGGATGTGCGGGCCTTCTTCGCCCAGATACGGCGCCAGCGCAGGGTCGTCCGCACGCGCCGACGTCACCTTGCCCGCGTCGATCGGGAAACGCCGGCCGTGCGTGGTGACTTCGTAGTGGATCTCGAACGTGGTCGGCTTTCCGGCCACGGCCCGGGCTTCCAGATACGCCGTGCGCTGCAGGGCCGATGCCGGCGCCAGTTGCACCTTGCCCGGCGTGGCGGAGAGCAGGCGGATGCCATCCTGCTGACCGGCGATTTCGCGCGGGTACGGCAGCCACACGCGCAGCGTTTCGCCGGCCGGCACCGCATCGGGCTTCACCGTCAGCGTGTAGTCGATGCGCACGCGCCGCGGTTGCACGCTGTCGGCCCCGGTCGCTTTTGCGTCCCCGACCACAGCCACGTGGTAGGGGTTGAGCGATTCCATCGGGCCATCGGCCGACACGTGCACCGGTGGCGCGCGGCGCGCGGCGGCCT
>DMID01000145.1:8999-9213 GCA_003449195.1 Lysobacteraceae bacterium
CCGTCGATGTCCAGATGCTCGACCCAGCCGGCTTCGTCCCAACGGTCGAACTCGGCCTCGCCCAGATCGGGAATCTGGCGACGGATGCGTTCGAGCACCTGCGCGCGGTCCAGCGAGAAATCCAGGCGCATGCGGCGCATGCGTTCGTCTTGAAACTCCCAGGCGGCACGCTCGTCCGGTGCCAGGCCGGGCCGGGCCAGCGCCGCGTCGATGA
>DMID01000165.1 GCA_003449195.1 Lysobacteraceae bacterium
GAAGACGGAGCCCGCACCGGCCGGCGGACATCAGGCGAGCGGCTTTGCCCGGCGCCCGGCCGCGCGTTTGCCCGACCGCCTGCAGATTGCGTTGCTGCGTGCGTCCGGTTGCAACCCCAACCTGCCCGAGACACAGGCCCTGATCGCTGCCTGGCCGATTGCCGAACTGCGCGGCAACCCGCAGGCCAAGCGTGCGTTGTGGCCGCAGTTGCGCGCGTTGCGCCGTGCCGCCGGCAAGGGCACTGAGGCGTGAGCGCACTTCCGTCGGCGAGCCGGGACACCTTGCAATTGCGCGCGATGCGCGAGTCCGACCTCGACGAGGTGATGGAGATCGAGCTGCGTGCGTATCCGTTCCCGTGGACGCGCGGGATCTTCCGCGATTGCCTGGCAGCCGGGTATCCGGCCTGGGTGGCGCTGGAAGCCGGGCGGATCGTCGGCTACGGCCTGCTCAGCATCGCCGTGGAAGAGGCGCACGTGCTCAACGTGTGCATCGCGCCGGAACGGCAATCGCACGGCTACGGCCGGCAATTGCTGCGCGCGCTGGTCCGGCATGCGCGCGAGGCCGATGCGCAGCGGGTCTTCCTCGAAGTGCGGCCGTCCAATCCGCCGGCCATCGCGCTGTACGAAAGCGAAGGCTTCAACGAGATCGGCCGGCGACCGCGCTATTACCCGGCTCGCCACGGCCGCGAGGACGCGATCGTGATGGCGATGGAACTGCGTTTCGAGGACATGGGCTGACGGCCCGACCGCTTCGGTTTCACAGCCAGCGCCGCACCCGCCGGCAGTAGTCGATGCAGGCCGTGCCGAACTTCGCGCGCAGCGCCCGTTCTTCCGGAACGATCTGGAAACGGGTGACCCCGGCGACATGCAGCGGCACCGCAGCGAACGCCGCCGCATTGCCGAGCAGGAGCGCCACGCCGAACAGCAGCGTCGCATGCCCCAGGTACATCGGGTTGCGCGAGAGCGCGTGCAGACCGGATTGCACCAGCGCGCTGCCGGACTGCGGGCGCAACGGGTTGACGGTGGTGCCGGCACGGCGGAAGCGCTGCTTCGGCGCGATGTTCACGGCGGCGCCGCCCAATATCAGCAGCCCGCCGGCCACTCGTATGCCGAAGGCATGCAGTCCAAGCTGCGGTGGCCCTGCCGCCAAGGCATCAGCCGATACCGCCACAGGCCGCCATCAGCACTGGCGGCGGCACGCGGGTCTCCCGCCAGTCGATGCTCATGCCGCAGGTTCGCCACGTGATGGAGCGTTCGGGCGGCACGTCCGGTCGTCGCGCACGGCGAGGCCGGTCGCGGCGGCGTGCACGCGCATCAGAGCCTGGCGCGCTGCTCGCGCAGGCCGGCCAACTGGGTGCTCCAGTCGGCCAGACGCTGGCGTTCCTGCTCGACCACTGCGGCCGGCACCTTGTCGGTGAACTTGCCCAGCTTGGCCTCGCTCTTGTCCCTTTCGGCGGACACGCGGGTGATTTCCTTGTCCAGACGGGCGCGCTCGGCATCGAGATCGACCAGGCCTTCCAGCGGCACCAGCAGCTTGAGTTCGCCGACCACGGCGGCGGCCGAAGCCGGCGCCTGCGCATCGACTTCCAGCCACTGCACCGATTCCAGCTTGAGCAGGAAGCGCAGCTGCGCATCGAAGCGTTCCGCGCGCGCGCGGTCGCCGGCATGGCCGGCCTGCAACAGCAGTTTCACCTGGCGGTTCGGCGACACCTGCAGCTCGCTGCGCACGCGGCGCAGCGCCGACACCATGGCCTTGAACCACTCCACGTCGGCTTCGGCGGTGGCGTAGTCCTGCCCGGTGAACTCGGCTGGCTGCGGGTACGGGCGCAGCGAGATGGTGCGGTCGGCGATGCCCAACGGCGGGGCGACGTGGCGCCACAGCTCTTCGGTGATGAACGGCGTCAGCGGGTGCAGCAGGCGCAGCAACGTTTCCAGCACATGCAGCAGGGTGTGGCGGGTGCTGTCGGCCGCGGCCGCGTCGTCGCCCTGCAGGGCGGGCTTGGCCAGTTCGAGGAACCAGTCGCAGAACTCGTTCCACGCGAATTCGTACAGGCACTGGGCCAGCAGGTCGAAGCGGTAGGCGGCAAACTGCGCCTGTGCATCGGCCACCACCGTGGCCAGCCGCGACAGGATCCATTTCTCCGCATCCGTCCTGGCTTGCGGCACGCCGGCGAAGCTGGCGCCCTGCGTGTTCATCAGCACGAAGCGGCTGGCGTTCCACAGCTTGTTGCAGAAGTTCTTGTAGCCCTCGGCGCGGCCGAGGTCGAACTTGATGTCGCGCCCGTGCGTGGCCAGCGCGGCGATGGTGAAGCGCAGCGCGTCGGCGCCATGGGCGATGATGCCCTCGGGGAATTCCTTCTGCGTGGCCTTGGCTATCTTCTCGGCCAGCTTGGGCTGCATCAGGCCGTGGGTGCGCTTGTCCAGCAGCGCATCCAGGCTGATGCCGTCGATGATGTCCAGCGGGTCCAGCACGTTGCCCTTGGACTTGGACATCTTCTGGCCTTGCGCATCGCGGATCAGGCCGGTGATGTAGACGTCCTTGAACGGCACCTTGCCGGTGAAGCTGTCGGTGGCCATGATCATGCGCGCCACCCAGAAGAAGATGATGTCGAAGCCGGTGACCAGCACGTCGCTGGGCAGGTAGCGCTCGAAACCGCGTTCGGCCATCGCGGTCTTGTCCGGCCAGCCGAGCGTGGAGAACGGCCACAGCTGCGAGGAGAACCAGGTTTCCAGCACGTCGCTGTCCTGGCGCAGCGCCAGTGCGCCGTCGAGGCCGTGCCTGGTGCGCACCTCTTCCTCGTCGCGGCCGACGTAGATGTTGCCGGCCTCGTCGTACCAGGCCGGGATGCGGTGGCCCCACCACAGCTGGCGGCTGATGCACCAGTCCTGGATGTTTTCCATCCAGTGACGGTAGGTGTTGATCCAGTTCGGCGGGACGAACTTCACCTGTCCGCTCTCGACCAGCTCCAGACCGCGCCTGGCCAGCCCGTCCATCTTCACGAACCACTGGTCGGTCAGATACGGCTCGATCACCTGGCCGGTGCGGTCGCCACGCGGCACCTGCAGCTTGTGCGGCTTGGTCTCGACCAGCAGGCCCTGCTCCTCGAGGTCGGCCAGCACCGCTTTGCGTGCGTCGTAGCGGTCCAGGCCCCAATACTTCTCCGGGATACCGATGTCGGAGGCCATGTCAACAACACTAAATACCCGATTCTTGTTTTCGCTCGGATTAGAGGTTGTTTGATTCATATGCCAATCGGCAGCGGAGTTGCTGACGATCTTTGCTTCCTTGGTCAGGATATTGATCATCGGCAAGCCATGCCGCACGCCGACCTGGTAGTCGTTGAAGTCGTGCGCCGGGGTGACCTTGACCACGCCGGTGCCGAACGCGCGGTCCACGTAGTCGTCGCCGATCACCGGCACGCGGCGGCCGGTCAGCGGCAGGGTCACCGTCTTGCCGATCAGGTGCGCGTAGCGCGCATCCTCGGGGTGCACCATCACCGCGGTATCGCCGAGCAGGGTTTCGGGGCGGGTGGTGGCGACCACCATGTAGTCGCGGGTCTCGCGCAGGGTCTCGTTGCCGTCGGCGTCGTGCTCGACGTGTTCGTAGCTGGCGCCGTCGTCGAGCTTGTAGGCGATCGACCACAGGAAGCCGTCTTCCTCGACGTTCTCCACCTCCAGGTCGGAGATCGCGGTCTTCAGCACCGGGTCCCAGTTGACCAGGCGCTGGCCGCGGTAGATCAGGCCCTGCTCGTGCCAGCGCACGAAGGCCTCGACCACCGCCTGCGACGGGCCGGCATCCATCGTGAAGGTGCTGCGGGTCCAGTCGGCCGATGCACCCAGCCGGCGCATCTGCCGCTCGATGGTGTCGCCGGACTTGGCCTTCCACTCCCACACCTTGGCAATGAAGCCCTCGCGGCCCAGCGAGTCGCGGGTTTCGCCCTTGCCTTCCAGCGCGAGGTTGCGGCTGACCACCATCTCGGTGGCGATGCCGGCGTGGTCGCTGCCGACCTGCCACAGCACGTCCTTGCCAAGCATGCGCTGGTAGCGCACGAGGGCATCCATCAGCGTCTGCTGGAAGGCATGGCCCATGTGCAGCGTGCCGGTGACGTTGGGCGGCGGCAGCAGGATGGTGTAGGACTCGCCGTTGCCGGAAGGCTTGAAGTCGCCGGCGGCTTCCCACTCGGCATACAGGCGCGATTCGAAGGATTTGGGGTCGTAGCTGGAGGCGAGTTCGGTCATGTCGGTCGTGCGCGCTGAGCGCGGCGTCAGGAATTCAGGGCCTTGCGGATCTTCTGGTCGGTCTTGTACTGGCTCAGCGCATAGACGGCCCAGATCGTGGCCGGGATCCAGCCCAGCACGGTGATCTGCAGGATCAGGCACAGCAGCCCGGCGAACGGGCGGCCGATGGTGAAAAAGCTCAGCCAGGGAAGCAGGAAGGCGATCAGCAGGCGCATGTGCGGCTCACATGTCGTGCTTGGCGAGGTCCAGCCCGAGTGCCTTGTACTGCTTCCAGCGCTCGCGCAGCGGCTCGCGCGCGGCCGGGTCGGCGGGCACCACTTCCAGCACCCGCT
>DMID01000258.1 GCA_003449195.1 Lysobacteraceae bacterium
ATGCCGCCACCGGCAAGGTGCGGCCACTGGCTTTCGATGGCCTGCCAGGCATCGCCGATGACCCGCTGGCCGCGTTGCGCAAGGCCGCCGGCCAGCCCGCGCTGAAAGGCCTGCGTGCGGTGCGCATCGAAACCGATGGCGACGGCATGGGCCCGGCCATCCACTGGAGCGCCGACGGCCGCCAGGCCGCCGTGCTGCTGCGCGCAGTGGACAACAAGGACCGCTGGATCGCCACCGTCGATGCCGATGGCGATGCCGGCCTGCAGCCGCGCCACCGCCTCACCGATCCGGGCTGGATCAACTGGAGCTTCAACGACTTCGGCTGGATGCCCGACAACCGCACGCTGTGGCTGCTGTCAGAACAGAGCGGCTGGTCGCAGCTGTACACCGTCGGCACGGACGGCAAGGCGAAACTGCGCAGCGGCGGCGGCCACTGGGAGGTTTCGCAACCGCAGCTGGCCGCGGACGGCAAGGCCTTCCTGTTCCTGTGCAACCGCGAACAGCCCATCCGCTACGAGCTGTGCCGGCTCGACCTCGGCACCGACAAGGTGAGCGAGCTCACCTCGCTGCAGGGCGTGGAGGAATTCAGCCCCTCGCCGGACGGCCGCCGCCTGCTGGTGCGCTACTCCTCGGCCTACCTGTCCGCGCAACTGGCGGTGCTGCCGGCCGAGGGCGGCAACGCCGTCAAGCTCACCGACACCCGCACCGCCGCCTACAAGGCACGCACCTGGGTGCAGCCGCAATTCGTGCAGGTGCCCTCCAGACACGGCGCCGGCAGCGTGTGGGCCAAGTACTACGGCCCGGCCCACCCCGAACCCGGGAAGAAGTACCCGATCGTGATGTTCGTCCACGGCGCCGGCTACCTGCAGAACGTGGACACCTATTACCCGGCCTATTTCCGCGAGCAGATGTTCCACAACCTGCTGGTGCAGCAGGGCTACATCGTGCTGGACATGGATTACCGCGGCAGCGCCGGCTACGGCCGCGACTGGCGCACGGCGATCTACCGCGACATGGGCCACCCGGAACTGGACGACTATCTGGACGGGCTGGACTGGCTGGTCGCCGACAAGCAGGGCGACCGCGACCGCGCCGGCATCTACGGCGGCAGCTACGGCGGCTTCATGACCTACATGGCGCTGTTCCGCGCGCCCGGCACGTTCAAGGCCGGCGCCGCGCTGCGCCCGGTGGCCGACTGGATGCACTACAACCACGAGTACACCAGCAACATCCTCAACACGCCGGACATCGACCCCGAAGCCTACAAGCGTTCCTCGCCGATCGAATACGCCGACGGCCTGCGCGACCGCCTGCTGATCGCCCACGGCATGATCGACGACAACGTGTTCTTCCAGGATTCGGTGGACATGACCCAGAAGCTGATCGAACTGCACAAGGACAACTGGCAACTCGCCCCGTACCCGCTGGAACGCCACGGCTTCGTCCGCGCCGACTCGTGGCTGGACGAGTACAAGCGCGTGCTCAGGCTGTTCGACGAAACACTCAAGCCGGCACCCTGAGCGCCGCGCCGGCGATGCCCCTCCCCCTCGACGAGGCCATCGCCGGCGGCACCCCCCTTCAGCCGATGCCCTCGCGGATCGCGCGGCTGGCCGCATCGATGAAGGTGTCGATCTCCTGCACCTGCGTGTAGATGCTCGGAGTGATGCGCACGCCGGAAAACTCCGGGTGCACGATCGGCGTGGTGACGATGCGGTACTTGTCCATCAGCCAGCCGGAGAAGGCCGCCGGAGCGAGCCCGTCCACGCTCAGCAGACCGATCGCGCCGCCTTGGTCCGGCCCCAGCGGGGTGGGCACGCGCACGCGCTCGCTGCGCGCCAGCAAGGCCTTGGCCCAGCGGTCGCGCAGGTAACGCAGGCGCGCGACCTTGCGTTCCACGCCGATGCCGCGATGGAAGGCCACTGCCACCGACACCGCATTGAACACCGCCTGCGGATGCGTGCCGATCTCCTCGTACTTGCGCACGTTGGCGGTGCGCGACTCGTCGGCGCCCATCAACGGCCACAGCGCCGGGATCCGGTCGCGGCGCACGTACAGGAAGCCCGAGCCGATCGGCGCATGCAGCCACTTGTGCAGCGAGGTGGCGTAGTAGTCGCACTCCAGGTCGTCGCGCTTGAACGGCAGCTGGGCGAAGGCATGCGCACCGTCCACGAACACCTGGATGCCGTGCGGCCGCGCCAACCGCACGATGTCGCGGATCGGCAGCACCTGCCCGGTGAGGTTGGTGATGTGAGGCAGCTCGATGGCACGGGTGCGCGGCGTGATGGCCGCCTCGATGGTGCGCACCAGCACGCCCGGGTCGGTCAGCGGCACCGGGAACGACACCTCCCTGACCACGATGCCGTCGCGCCGTGCGCGCTGCTTCCACGTGGTGACCATGCGCCCGTAGTTCTGGTTGGTGATGATGACCTCGTCGCCACGCTGCAGGTCGATGCCGAGGATCATCGTCTCCAGCCCTTCGGAGGCGTTGCGCACGATCGCCAGCTCTTCCGGGTCGCAACCGAATTCGGCCGCCACGTCGCGCCGGGTGCTTTCCATGCGCGGTTCGAGGATCTGCCAGTTGTGCACCGCCGGCAGCTCGTTGACGAAGCGCAGGTCGCGCACCATCTGCTCCAGCACATGCGTGGGCGCAGGCGAAACGCCGCCGTTGTTGAGGTTGATCAGCGTGCGCTCGGCGTCGAAGGCGCGCTGGATCATCGACCAGTAGGTTTCGTCCTGCGCCAGCAAGGGCGCGGCGCGACCGCCGGCGATGCGCTCGGCATCGGCAACGCGCGCCATCGCACGCTGGTTGAACGCGGCAAGGCTGATGCAGGCACCGGTCAACCCGGCAAGCACCTGGCGGCGTGAAGCGGAAGGCATGGGCGCACATCCATGAAGGGAGGGGGCAGTGCCCATGCTGGCAGCGGCCGGCGTGCCGGCCACCGTGTGGAAGGGTGGATCGGCTACGATCCTCGCCCGCCCCTACCCGCCTGCGGCATGCCGCGCCGCCCTGTCCGATGCCAGATGCCGCCGTCCCTGTCGGTCCGCGCTCCGCTTCCGTCACCACGATGGGCTGGATATCGTTCGCGCTCGGCGTGATGGGCGCGGCTTCCGGCGTGCTGCAAGCCGTGATGCTGGCCGCGATGCCGCCGCTGCGGACGATGCTCGGCGCCGCATTCGGGCCGGAAGGCATCGCCGTGCCGCCGGCATTGGCGTGGATGCTCGATCACATGCAGGCACTCAATGCCGCCTCGCTGCTGTTGTCGGCGGCCTTCACTTGGGTTTCGTGGGAGCTGGTACAGAGGCGCGAACGCGGTCGCCGGGGTTTCATCGGCTTCCTCGTGCTGGGTGCGCTGCTCGGCTTCGTCTGCGTGCTCTGGTACCTGCGCCTGCTGGACGACATGCGTGCAGGCATGGCCGGGCTTGGCAGCGACGACCCACTGGCGGCCGGCATGCAATCGGCCCTGCGGGCCACGGCCTGGCTGGCGGCCGTATTGATCGCCGGGCTGCATGCCGGCATTGCCTGGTGGCTGTGCCGGCCTGCGGTCCGCGCCGAATTCCGCTGAGCCTGCCGTCTGCGGCCAGGCATCGGCCTGACCGGCTTTCCACGAGTCATCGGCAACACGCCATCCACGTGCGTCCCCCTGAATGCGTGCCTCACCCGAGCCGCCCCGGATGCCTCTATCCATTGCTCGCGCTTGCGCAGGATCAAGGCCGGACCGCCGCACCGGCCGGCTAGAATCCCGGCCATGGACAAGATCAGCGACGTGCGCGATTACCTGACCGGCCTGCAGGATCGCATCTGCGCCAACATCGAGGCCGCCGACGGCAGCGCGCGCTTCCGCGAAGACCACTGGCGGCGCGAGGAAGGCGGTGGCGGGCGCACCCGCGTGCTGCGCGACGGCGCGGTATTCGAACAGGCCGGCATCGGCTTTTCCGACGTGCAGGGCCGCACGCTGCCGCCCTCGGCCACGGCCAACCGGCCCGAACTGGTCGGCGCGGCATGGCGGGCGATGGGCGTGTCGCTGGTATTCCACCCGCGCAACCCGTACCTGCCGACCACCCACGCCAACGTGCGCCATTTCCGCGCCGAACGCGACGGCGAGGTGGTGGGCTGGTGGTTCGGCGGCGGTTTCGACCTGACCCCGTTCTACCCCTTCGACGAGGACATCGCGCACTGGCACCGCACCGCACGCGACCTGTGCGAGCCGTTCGGCGGGCAAGCCCGCTACGACGCGCACAAAGGCTGGTGCGACCGCTATTTCTTCCTCAAGCACCGCAACGAAACACGCGGCGTGGGCGGGCTGTTCTTCGACGACCTGAGCGAGGATTTCGACCGCGATTTCGCCTACCTGCGCGCCGTCGGCGAGGGTTTCCTCGACGCCTACCTGCCGATCGTGGAGCGGCGCAAGGCCACGCCCTATGGGGAGCGCGAGCGCCAGTTCCAGCTGTACCGGCGCGGGCGCTACGTGGAGTTCAATCTCGTCTACGACCGCGGCACCTTGTTCGGCCTGCAGAGCGGCGGCCGTGCCGAAAGCATCCTGATGAGCCTGCCCCCGCTGGCGCGCTGGGAATACGGTTACGCAGCGGAAGACGACAGCGCCGAAGCGCGGCTGGCCGACTACCTGCGCCCGCGCGACTGGCTGGACGAACGGCGCTGAGAACGCCCGCGCCCGGGCGGGGACGCCTCAGCCCGAATGGCCGTCACGCATCTCGATGGTGATGTGGCCGTTGGTTTCGAGGATGGCGAGCTTGATGTTCTCCTCGCGCTCGCAGCCGGACTGGCGCATGGCCTTCCTGAAGTCCGATTCGCTGACCAGCTGCCGGCGCAACACGTCCTGGAACACCTTGCCGTCGCGGGCCAGCACCGTGGCCCGCCCTTCCACCAGATGGCGGAAGCCGACCGAACGGGCTGAGCCCCAGGCCACCGCGTAATTCAGCACGATCAGCGTCACCGCCATCACGAATGCCCCGGTCAGCGAATTGTCGCCGCCGTTGATGCCGTTCTGCACCGCGTTGCCGATCAGGATCAGCAGGATCAGGTCGAACGGCGTGAACTGCCCCACCGCGCGCTTGCCCGACACCCGCATCAATACCGTCACCAGCATGTAGATCGCGGTGGCGCGCAGCACGAAGTGCCACCACGGCGCGGACAGGGCGAACAATTCGGACATCAGGTTTTGCACAACGGGGAGATGCACCGGTTATCACACGTGGGCACGGTGACGGCAAGGCCCGGTTTCCTCTGCGCACACGGCACGGGCATGGCCATGCGCGTGGGTCGGAGCTTGCGACGGCAGGGGAGCCAAATAAAAAGCCCCGCCGACCAGGGGAGGATCGGCGGGGCCAGGGTACGACGAGCCTGGGGAAGGGCTGCCGTACCAGCGAGATCTTCTCCAGGGGATGGGAGAGATCTTCAGGACAGGCATTGCGCCTGTCGCGAGCTATGAGACACCAGAAAGCATTGATGGTTCGTGAAGATTTCGCTCAGAAATCAATGCGGTTAAGCGATGATTCACTTATTGAACCCGCCGGTTCAATTTTGTGACGCCGGCCTCGCCTGGCCTCAATGCGCCTCGTCCCAGTTGGCGCCGATGCCGCTGTCCACCACCAGCGGCACGCGCAGGTCGGCGGCGCCGGACATGCGCTTGCCGACCTGTTCGACCAGCATCGGCACGAAGGCTTCGTCAACCTCGAACACCAGTTCGTCGTGCACCTGCAGGATCATCAGCGCACGCGCGCCGAACCCGGCCAGCCAGCCGTCCACGGCCACCATCGCGCGCTTGATGATGTCCGCCGCGGTGCCCTGCATGGGCGCGTTGATCGCCGCGCGCTCGGCGCCGGCACGCAGGCCCTGGTTGCGGGCGTTGATGTCGTTCAGATACAGCCGGCGCCCGAACAGGGTTTCGACGTAGCCTTGCTCGCGCGCTTGCGCGCGCATCCGCTCCATGAAGGCGTGCACCGCCGGGTAGCGGCTGAAATACAGCGCCACGTAGTCCTGCGCCTCGGCGCGGCCGATGCCGAGCTGGCGCGCCAGCCCGAATGCGCTCATGCCGTACATCAGGCCGAAGTTGATCGCCTTGGCGGCGCGGCGCTCGTTCGGCGTGACTTCGGCCAGCGGCTTGCCGAACACTTCGGCGGCAGTGGCGCGGTGCACGTCGTCGCCGTGTTCGAAGGCACGCAGCAGGCCCGGGTCTTCGGACAGGTGGGCCATGATCCGCAGCTCGATCTGCGAATAGTCGAAGGAGACGATGCGGCGGCCTTCCGGCGCGACGAACGCGCGGCGGATGCGACGGCCGTCCTCGCTGCGCACGGGGATGTTCTGCAGGTTCGGGTCGGACGAAGACAGCCGCCCGGTCGCCGCACCGGCCTGGTGGTAGCTGGTGTGCAGGCGGCCGGTATGCGGGTTGACCATCTCCGGCAGCTTGTCGGTGTAGGTGCTGCGCAGCTTGGCCAGCCCGCGGTAGTCGAGGATGGTGCGCGGCAGCTCGTGCTGGTCGGCAATGGCTTCCAGCGCTTCCTCGTTGGTGGAGGGCTGGCCCTTGGGCGTCTTCACCAGCGCCGGCAGCTTGAGTTCGTCGAACAGCACGGCCTGCAGCTGCTTGGGCGAATCGAGGTTGAACTCGTGTCCGGCCAGCGCCACCGCCTTCTGCCGCGCGGCCAGCATGCGCGTGCCCAGGTCGTTGCTCTGCCGGCGCAGCTCGGCCGTGTCGATCGCCACGCCGTTGGCCTCGATGCGCGCCAGCACCGGCACCAGCGGCATCTCGATCTCGCGGTACACCTTCTCCAGCCCCGGCTCGGCGGCCAGCTTTTCCGACAGCACGCGGTGCAGGCGCAGGGTGACGTCGGCATCCTCGGCGGCGTAGCGCGTGGCATCGTCGATGGCCACCTGCGAGAACGGGATGGCCTTGGCGCCCTTGCCGGCCACGTCCTCGTAATGGACGGTCTCGTAGCCCAGATAGCGCCGCGCCAGCGAGTCCATGTCGTGGCGGGTGGCGGTGGAGTTGAGCACGAAGCTCTCCAGCATGGTGTCGTCGGCATAGCCGGCCACGTCCACGCCGTGGCGGTGCAGCACGTGCAGGTCGTACTTGCCGTGCTGGCC
>DMID01000170.1 GCA_003449195.1 Lysobacteraceae bacterium
GCGGGTTTCAATCCACGCGCCCGCGTAGGGCGCGACCGCGCGATCAATCCAACAAACTGACCGCGCAAATGTTTCAATCCACGCGCCCGCGTAGGGCGCGACCAGCTACTACCGATTCAGCTCGGAAATGGGCGATCGTTTCAATCCACGCGCCCGCGTAGGGCGCGACCTACGCTCCGTGCGTACACCTAGCCCCACAAGGGTTTCAATCCACGCGCCCGCGTAGGGCGCGACTGCATCAGCATAACTGCATGACAAGCTTCAAGAAATCTGCGGAAGTCCGCGAACCATGGCGGACTGGCAAGATTTGAAAGCACATGAGAGCCCGTTGGTGCGGGAGTTTTCTTTCGAAACAGCAAGTTGGCCCGCGCGCGAATCCCTGTGCAGATTGCGGGCCGCTTGGGGTTCGCGTCAGAACACCAATGGGCCTTTCATGTCCAAGGCCGGTTTGGCGCCGACATGTTCCACACGGCCTTCCCAGCGGGCGCCGAGGTGGTAGAAGCGCAGGCTGTCGACTGCCGGGTCGATCAAGTCGCACAGGCGCTGGCGCAATTGCACCCACTGTGCGGGTTCGACCTCGATTTCGAACACCGAATACTGCACGCGCTGACCAAGATCGCGGCAGGCTTTGGCGACCCGGCGCAGACGCTTGTCGCCACCGGGCGACACGGTGCTGACATCGTAGCTGACCAGAACCATCATGTATGCCGGCTCTCCTCACTTCCACAGGAACGGTGGATAGCCATCCAGATCGCCGCGCAGATGGCGCGCCAGCAGTTGTGCCTGGATGAAGGGCAGCAGGCCGATGTCGGCCTTCTCGCCGAGGTAGGCGTGCTGCAATTGCTCGCGCTTGCGCTCCTGATAGGCCACCAGCACGGTCTTGCGTGCATCGTCCTTCAACTGCACGGCGCCGTTGTCGAAGACGACGAAATCGCGTTCGTTCAATTGCCGGCGGTTGATCAGCGAAAGTGCAAGGCGCTCGCCCAGCAACGGGCGGAATTCCTCGGCCATGTCCAGTGCCAGACTGGGCCGGCCGGGGCGATCGCGATGAAGAAAGCCGACTGCCGGATCGAGTCCGACGGTTTCCAGTGCGGAGCGGCAATCGTGTGTCAGCAGGGTGTAGAGGAAGGACAGCAGTGCGTTGAAAGCATCGCGAGGCGGCCTGCGGTTGCGGCCCCCGAAGCGCAGCAACGGCGATTCGACGCGGATCAACTGGTCGAACACGCCGAAGTAGGCTTGTGCGGCTTCGCCTTCCAGACCGCGCAGCAGATCGACATCGCTTTCCAGCAGGATGCGCTGGGGAATGCGTTTGAGGCGTTTCAGGGCATGCTGGAATGCGGCGACGTCGGTGAGCTTCTCGCCATGATCGCGCCAGCCGCGGGCGAGCACCGCGCGCTGGTTGTGGATCTTGCCGGCCAACAGGTTGCGGACAATGGCGGCGCAGCGGGTTGGGTCATCGCTGGCACGATACTGTGCACGCCGCAGCAGCACATTGCCGGATACCGGCCCTTCCACGCGGGCCAGAAACCTGCCGTGGGGCGTGAGATAGCAGATGCTGATGCCTTGCTCGGCGCAGAAACCCAGCAACGGCGGCGAAACGGCGACGCGGCCGATGCAGACCAGGCTTTCGAGCATGTGCACGGGAAGCCGCGCGCGTTCTTCGCGCTCCACTTCCAGCACGATGTTGGCGCCGTCCTTGCGCAGCCAGGCACCATCGGTGGTGACGTAGAGAGTATTCAGTTGCCGGCGCATTTCAGGTGTCTTCCTGCAATTGACGCAGCAGCCAGTCGCCGACGCTGCGCCGCCCGAGCAGCTGCGGCTGGCACAGATCGAGCAGCGAGCAGGCATCGCAGCGGTGCGCTTCGTGGCGGGCCGTGGGTGTCTGGCGCGAAGCAAACATGGCGCGGGTCGCGTCGATCGTCTCGCAGGTGAGGCGGCGCAACGCCGGGTCGAAGGTCACGTCCTTGCGGCGGCGGGTTTGTCCGTAGAACAACGCACCAGCAGGCACCGGACGACCCAACATCGCTTCCAGGCACAAGGCCTGGGCGCACAGCTGCACTTCGTCGGCCTGATGGGCCTTGGGCCGTCCGCGTTTGTACTCGACCGGGAAGGCGCGTTCCTCGCCGCTTGCCGCATCGCGATGGAACTCGACCACGTCGGCCTTGCCGGTGATGCCCAGTTCCAGCGACAGCAACGGCATGGCGGTGACCGTGCGCACACCATGCCGCTGCTGCGTCTTCGGCATGTCGGCGCGCTGATGCAGCAGACGGCCTTCCGCCGTCTGCCGGTTTTCCGCCCATTGCTGCTCCAGATGGATCAGCGCGCACTGGCGCGGGCAATAGAGATAGTGCTGGAGGGCGGAGAGCGGAATCAGGTCGTCGTCGTCCATCGTTCCGCTCTCCGAGTCCTGTCACACCAACTTGCTGAGGGTGACGCCGGCGGGTAAATCGGTCTCGTCCACGGTGATGCTGTAGTCCGAGAAGCTGCGCGGAATCTCGGTGTTCCGGCTGATCTTGATGCGCTCGAACAGCGCATGCGCGGGCGCATTGCCAAGCTCGGACTCGTGCTTGAATACGTACAGGCCGCGTGTTGCCATTTCGCCACGGGCAGCGGAGCGGTCGTGCTCGAACATCTGGCCGAGGGCAGCCCAAAGCAGATCAAGATCGTCCTCCGAGAAGCCTGTCTGCTTGGCAAGGAAACTGGAAACGAAACCGTGGGCCACATAGAGCCCGTAGGGCACGGTGTGCTTGCGACCCATGGTGCGGTTATCGCCGGCCTGCTTTTCTGCCTCTGCTTCGGTTGCAACGGCCATGCGCGTGATGGAGTGCTCCTGAGAAATGATCGGATCGACCGAGCGCGCAAAGGTGAGCTGCACGGGGCCGCGTACCTGCCCGCAGTTGACGCCCGTTGACATCACCGCTCCGAACGTCCGCACGTCGAAGAAGTTTTTGCACATCCAGTCGCGCGCTTCGGTTACGGCATCACCGCCTTTGCGCTTCTTGTCGTCGCCCTTCAGCAGGTCAGACTTCCCGATGCCTTCGTAGGCGCGTTCATGAGTTCTGTTCAGAACGGCCTTTTCCTTGACATAGATTTCATGGGGTGGCGCATCACCTTTGACCAGCCCCACAAAGTTGCGCACCTTGCGTTTGAGCGAGACATCGGTCACCAAGCCGTGACCGGTTTCGGCATCCAGCCTCGGCAAGTTGCCTGCGTCGGGATCGCCATTTGGGTTGCCGTCTTTCACATCGAAGATCAGGACGAAGTCGTAGCGGTTGGCAAGGCTCATGGGGTTTCCTCCTGATTCTTCGAGTCGGATTTGGTGAAGAAGGCTTGACGTTGGTGGTAGTAGCCGAGGGCGAAACGGCCTTGATCCGGCAGCGAAAGGAGTCTGGGGAAGTCGGGCACTTCGCCCAGGATTTCGCCAATCAGCTTTTCCATCTGGGTTGCGCGCCCAGGGTTGAGTTTCCCCAAGTGATGGTTCTTCAGCCGCAACAAGGTTGTGAAGACGGAAACTGGCGCACTGGATGCGGCGCCGTAGTACCGGTCTCGGATGGTGGCATTGAGGCCCGGGCTGGCCTCTTCCTGGATTTTCTCCAGGGTTGCAAACAGCCGCCCGAGCCGATAGGCCGGATGGGTATTGGTTGGATCGAGCATGGGCAGGAACTCCTGTTCGACGGTGTTGCGTGAGCGGATGAGTCGATTGAGTACGGCCTTGATGGCGGCAGCGCGCGCACGTGTCGGCTTTTGCTCGGCGCGACAGCGGATCACGGCAAGATTCAGCAACTGCACGGGATACGGCAGGCCCTCGATAACGGCGCGCATGACTTCGCCGCCAAGATTGGGTGGAATGTTGTCGGCCTTGTTGAGCAGGGCCACGCCTGTCAACAGGCGGAACAGCGACAGATAGCGCGGCTCGTAGTCGGCATGCACGATCTCGAGATCGACGAAATGCTGCTTGATGCGCTTCCCGAGGTCGAGCGCGTTGGCGGTTTCCCAGAAACGGATGCTGATGCGCGCGGCATTGGGTGCAAGGCCGAGGACATGGAAGCGTGTGTCCGGCCCGCCTTCGGAGAATTTGCCCGAATCGACGGCGGAATACAGCGCTTCCACGGCGCGGACGTTCTTGTCGGGGTCGTCCTTGGGCGGATCGCCGAACAGGTCGGGCATGGCAGTTTCCAGGTCGTGGGGTTCCTCTGCCCAGAACACGGTGGAGGCATCGCCGACCTGGATGCGCTGACTGGACGACAGCAGGTGATTCAGTGCCGTGGTATAGGCAAAGGACGACTGCACGCTGACGGGGGCGTTCTCACCATTACGCTCCCGCTTGCCATACGACTCGAACGCGCGCGCATTGAACGACACGATGTTGCAGCCCGCAGGCTGACCGCCCCAAACGCCCTTGATGACGGACTCGTTGGGCGCCAGCGGCACGTCGCGTTTCCCGGTGACGAGGCAATTTCCGCGCAGTGTGCTGTCGGACTGGGCGGCAAGAAGTCTGGTTTCGTAATGTTCTCTTACGGCAGGGCGCATGTGCACGCTTTCGATGTCGCCCGAAAGCTGGAAGATCAGCACCGGATCTCTCTTGTCGAAATCGTCCTTTACCCGGAATCGTTCGATCAAGGCCGTCACTGCGTCCGAGTTCTCCTGCAAGTTTCGGCAGAAGCGGGTGACGGCGGCGACACCCGCATCGTTCACGCTGCCGAACCAGTCATCCAGCGTGTCGATGAAGCTGGCAAGCTTGATCGCCCCCTTGTTTCCGGTGCCGAACACGAAGCTGGCGTTGTCCCAGAGCAAGTTGGCGTCCTTGCCGCTGTTGGTGTGCTTCATGGCCTGTTTGCCAATGGCTGTGACCAGGCGTTCTGCGGGGATGGTTTTCCCCTTCTTGATTTCGCCGATGGCTTCGAGGTTGATGCATGCGCCTTCGGCATCGAGTACGACCACGTAATCCACGCCGCGACGCACCCATCCGGGCCGAGGCAGGGATTCGGAGCGTTCATAGTAGCGATTGAGCGCCTGCAGAATCATCCCCGCACCTCCTCGCTGTCCCACGCGGGAATGCTCACGACGCCCTTGTCGAGTTGGGCGCGGAAGAAGCGCGGGGCGGGATCGGCGGGATTGGAGAAATCCAGATCGTGCAACATGAAGCCGAGGTCGCGTGTGTCGTCGATGGGCGGCGGCTCCGAACCGGGATCGTCCACCAGACGGAAGGCAGCGGCGAACTCGCGACAGCCAAGATAAGGCTGGTTGACACACTGCCCCTTGCGGGCGCGACGCTCGAACATCTGGAGATACTTCCCGGCATTCGCGCCGGGATCGCGGTCGCGGATGAACTCCAGTTCCGCATGCACGCGATAGGCAACGTCGCGGAGGAACAGACCGGCGCGCTGCTGGCGGTCATCCTCGATGTAGAGGCCGAGATCGCCCTTGCCCGCACGCATGGCCGTTTCCACGTTGCGGGTGGAGATGATGCTTGCGACCTCATTCCGGCGCAGATTGATCCAGCGGATGGGGTTGAGTACTTCGATCCTGCGCACATGCCAGCGAATTGCCGGCTTCCACAGGATGGCCTCGAAGCAGGCGCGCGCGGCGGAGGGCGTGATCACGTCATAGCTCACACGCTCTACCTTGAGCTCGGGCCGAGTGAAGCAGGCATAGCTGCCGGACAATTCCAGGCAGTGGGTGTTCGACATGCATCCTCCGTAGTCAGGCGGCCAGCACGTTCACGTGGCCGGCGTTTCCGTAATCGAGAATCTTCTGGTCTCGCGTGACGAGGACATAGCCGTTGACACGCGCAGTCGCCACCAGCAGGCGATCGGCGGGATCGGCATGAAAATCGCCGGGAAGCTCGTTGCTCTCGACTGCGATGGCAGGGTCCTCCAGTGAAACCAAGCGCATCGCAGGATGCGCGAGCGAGCGTTCGATCCATGCCTGCGTCGGCATTGCCAGATTCAAGCGGCCTTTTGCCGAGAGCATCGCCACTTCCCATGCGGAAATGAATGAGACGAGGAGAGGCCTTGAACGGTCACCGGTGTTCAGGCGTTGCTGCATGGCAGGCGTGAATGCGCCCGGCGTACCGAGCGACAGCCAAATCCACACATGCGTATCCAGCAGCAATGGCTTGTCCGGCGCACTCATGACGCATCACCTGCTGATATGGCAAGCGTGTACAGATCGTCCTCGTCGCCCTCCTCGGCAGACCAGGATTCGGAAGGCAAGTCGATGATGTTTCCGACGATTTCCCCAGTGCCTTTCATGTAACCGAACATGTCGGGCAGAGGTGCCTCCGGTTCGATGGGCACGACCCTCGCCACCGGCTTGCCACGCTTGGTGATAACCAGCGGTTGGTGGCTGGCAGCAACTTCGTCGATGAGCTTCAGGCACTTGGCCTTGAATTCGGCAGCGTTGACGTTCATGGAGTCTCCAGATGACCAGTTTATGTGGTCATGTATGAGCGCATCTTGCTCTGAGTGCAACAGCATCGACTGAACGTGTCGCAAATCACCCCGCTCACTGCACCCAATCTCCTGCTTCCCATGACTTTCCCTCCGGCAACAACCCCAGCGTCGCGTCGTACAGGCCATCGCCACGCTGCACATGCAGACCCGGCAGGATTTCCTCGATGTCACCGCGCTCCAGCAAAGGCGAAGCCTCCCGGCGACGCAGATTGACGATGTAGCGCTGGAGTTTGCGCATGAGCCAGCGTTGTGGGCCATCGCGGCGCAGCAAGGCAATCCACTGCTCGATCTGGGTGTCCCGATCTTCTTCGCTGCGATACAGGACGACGATGGGCACGCTGTCTTCGTCATCGATCAATCGGAATTTTCCAGCAGCTGTGCGGAAATCGACGGCCAGTTCGTTGCCATCCAGGCGCCCGCTCGCCATGAACAAGTGATCGCAGATACCAGCCTTGTCGAGGTCGCAACCGTGATAGAGATGCTCGAAATAGGCGGCAAAGCGCGTGCGCGCCAGAGGCGTGTCCGTGACCCCATGCAGCACCGCGCGACAAGCATTTTCGCCCTGGCGCAGAAGTCCGAGTGGCGCAGGCTTGGGCGGAATGAAGACAATGACCTCGCCCTTGCCGGCCAACCGCCCCTCGCGATTGCAACGCCCGGCAGCTTGCGCAATCGAATCCAGTCCGGCCAGCGCGCGATACACGACCGGGAAGTCCACATCGACGCCTGCTTCAACGAGTTGGGTACTGACGACGCGGGTCGGCATGCCCGCCGCAAGCCGCTTCTTGATGCGGTCGATGACCTGCGAACGGTGCGCGCCGCACATCAGCGCGGACAAATGCAGCGTCCCTTCGGGCATGCATTCCCACAGTGCGCGCGCATCCTTGCGGGTATTGACGATGACCAGCGTGGAATCGTTGGCGGCAAGCGTTTCCGCCAGCTGCGGCCAGTCCGTCGGTTGATTCCAATCGTCCGGCAAGCGGACATGAACGCGATCCAGTGCGCTATAGAGCGCATCGGGGTCGTCGATGATTTCATGCACGGCGTCCAGGCCGCGCAGGTTCTTGCTGGCATCGAAGTAGTCACGACTGGCAAGCGCAGGTTGCGTTGCTGTCGAAAGCACGACGGTAACGCCGTAGTGTCGGGTCAGCAGATTCAATACATCGAGGATGGGTTGCAGGAAATTCGGCGGCAGCAGTTGGGCTTCGTCGAGGATGACCACCGAATCGACGATGTTGTGCAATTTCCGGCAACGCGATGTGCGCGAGGCGAACAGTGATTCGAAGAACTGCACATTGGTGGTGACGACAATGGGGGCGTCCCAGTTCTCGCAGGCCAGACGCGACGCCGAAGACTCCTGACCCGGATCGGATTCGGCATTGCTGTGATGTTCGATGACGGCATCGCCGAAAATTTCGCGGAAGACGTTGGCGGTTTGTTCGATGATGCTGGTGTAGGGAATGACGTGGATGATCCGTCGCTTGCCGTGGCGGCGCGCATGCTCCAACGCGAAGGCCATGCCGGAGAGCGTCTTGCCGCCACCGGTCGGGACGGTGAGCGAAAAGAGGCCGGGGTCGTGCAATGCCGCCTTGCGGCATTGCCGCAGGATATCGGCGCGCAGTGCATTGACAGGCGTAGCCATGGCCTTCGCGGAAAGCGCCGCCATGTGCGCATCGAACAACGCCGCGAGGTTTTCCATATCCGGCCAACGGTTCCGGCTGGCGAACTTGTCCGGATCCATGTAGCGCTCGGTGTCCAGGAAATCCGCATCCACCAATGCCGAGAACAACATGCGCACCCACAGCGCGAAACCGTTTTTCCCGCCGGGAATGGCGCGAAGGCTGGCATTGAAGTCGCCCGGATCCAGCAATTCCGCCGGCGGTAATTGCGCGAGCGATTCGTCCAGCTCGGTACGACTCTTGGGGTCGTCGAACCGATCCTTGAGATTGCCTTGTGCATCGCCTCCGGAAAACCAGTCTGCCAGTCCCGCATGGTGGCCTGCGATCACATAGGCCAAAACCCGCCCTGCCGGGCCGAAGCGATCCATCGACAGAATTGCGCCGGCGGTGGAATGCGGCGCTTTCCCCGCCTCGCCCCGGATATGCGCATCGATCTCGAAACCGCTGGCATGGCGAATGTAGCGCTGAAAGCGCGGTCGGAATTTGCCCAGGTCGTGCCAGAGCCCGGCAAGACGCGCCCATTCGACGCCAAAACGAGCAGCAAATTCTGCGGCCAGCTTTCCCACTTCCTGACAATGTTCGACGAGATCGTGTGGAGTGCGCCAATTCCCGTCCTCATCTCTTGCAACATGGGCAATGGGATGGACATTCGACGATGGTGCAGCAATTGTTTTCACGTTGAGGTGCTCCGCTGTTGAATTGGCGGGTATTGCTCTGGATTGCTATTCGCCAGCCCCGCATGGTGGCCGGCGATGCCGTAGGCCAGCAGCGTGCCGATGCCGCCGTAGCGCTCGCGGGCGATGCGGGCGCCCCAGGTGGCGTGATCGACCTTGTGCAGGTCACCGGTCAGGCGGTTCTGGAATTCCCGCGTGTACTTGCCCAGGTCGTGCAGGCAACCGGCGGCATCCGCAAGGACTTGCCCGCCGAACGGCGCTGCCTTGGCGGCGGCTTGTTTGCCGACGCCCAGCAGATGCTCGGCCAGCGGTTGCCAATCGGCCTTGTCGGCACGGCCGGTCGAGTGTGCGTGGAAGTCCATGTCGATTCCCCCGAGTCACGACGATGACGCCATGTTCGCCGGCATCCGTCTCATCGGTCGAGACGTATGCCGCACAGGCATCACGGTGTCGTCGTTTGGCGCGAGGATTCGATCCGGCACACGTACACCAGCTCGCAGGCGCCGCCGCCGCTGTCTTCGCGGGTCAGCGAGCTGCGCCAGTGCCAGCCGTCGGGGGCATCGGCCTGCACCAGCCAGCCGTCGATGCGCACGGTCTGGTCGCGGCGCACGCGCTGCAGGGCGGCGGCCACGGTTTCGTCGGCGGGGATCATGTGCATGTTGGCGCTGGAGCGGATGATCTCCTCCACCGGCATCGGCGGGGTGTCCTGCCAGCGGTAGCGGTACCAGCGCCCGGATTGCGACAGGCTCAGTCCGGCCAGCACGGCATCCTCGCGCATGCGCCCCCAGCCGAGGGCCAGGTCGGTGGGCGAGAGATCGGCTTCGCGGCCGAAGCGGTAATCCTCGCGCGAAAGCACGCGAGCCTGGAGGCTGAAACCGGCCAGTGGGGTCAGTGCGTAGCCGCTCTTGTCGAAACGCCGCAGGGATGACGGCACTCCGGTCTGCAACGGTGCTTCGCCGCTGCGCACGCCCGGCGGCAGCGGGCAGGCGAAGGCCGTGGCGGACGGTCCGCCTGAAGCCATGCCGTGGCCGGTGTCGCGCAGCACCCACCATGCGGTGGCGCCGGCCACCATCACCATGCCGAGCAC
>DMID01000171.1:0-240 GCA_003449195.1 Lysobacteraceae bacterium
TCTGCGGCCAGCCGACCACGGCGACGATGCCGTGCGTCGCGGCGGCCACGCGCTGCAGCGCGCGCTCGCAATCGGCAAGGAAGCCCGGGCGCAGCAACAGGTCTTCGGGCGGATAGCCGCTGATCGCCAGCTCAGGGAACAACACCAGCTCCGCGCCGTATTCGTCGCGCGCCTCCTCGATGAAGGCGATGATGCGTTCGGCGTTCTTCTCCACCGCGCCGACCGGGAAGTCGAACTGGG
>DMID01000171.1:439-3288 GCA_003449195.1 Lysobacteraceae bacterium
TGAACGAGGCCCGCATTATTCCAGATGCACCGCGCGCCCGGCTTCGATGCCGGCCCGTGCACGGTGCAGCATCGGGGCGGGCCCACGGTTGCGCCGCCTGGAACGACGAAGGCCGCCCGCAGGCGGCCTTCGCGTGGATCGAGCGGGCCGAAGCCCGCCGGATCACTTCTTCATCAGCTCGGCGATGGCGGCACCGAGGTCGCCCGGCGAACGGACGGTCTTGACGCCGGCCGCTTCCATCGCGGCGAACTTGCCTTCGGCCGTGCCCTTGCCGCCGGAAGCAATCGCGCCGGCATGGCCCATGCGCTTGCCGGCCGGGGCCGAGGCACCGGCGATGAAGCCGACGACCGGCTTCTTGACATGGGCCTTGATGTACTCGGCGCCGGCTTCCTCGGCGTCACCGCCGATCTCGCCGACCATGATGATGCCCTCGGTCTGCGGGTCGTTGTTGAACAGGGTCAGGCAGTCGACGAAGTTCAGGCCGTTGATCGGGTCGCCGCCGATGCCGATGACCGTGGACTGGCCGAGGCCGGCCGCGGTGGTCTGCTTGACCGCTTCATAGGTCAGCGTGCCCGAGCGCGAGACGATGCCGATCTTGCCCGGCATGTGGATGTGGCCCGGCATGATGCCGATCTTGCACTCGCCGGGGGTGATGATGCCCGGGCAGTTCGGCCCGACCAGCACCACGTCCGGATGCGCCTTCAGCACGTTCTTGACGCGCAGCATGTCCAGCACCGGGATGCCCTCGGTGATGGCCACGATGACCTTGATGCCGGCATGGATGGCTTCGAGGATCGCGTCGGCCGCGAACGGCGGCGGCACGTAGATGACCGAGGCATCGGCACCGGTGGCCTTGACCGCGTCATTGACGGTGTCGAACACCGGCAGGCCGATGTGCTGGGTGCCGCCCTTGCCCGGGGTGACGCCACCGACGACCTGGGTGCCGTACTCCACCATCTGGGTGGCGTGGAAGGTGCCCTGCTGGCCGGTGAAGCCCTGCACGATCACCTTGGTGTTCTTGTTGACCAAAACGCTCATGGATTCTTCCTAGGTTCTCGAGTGGGCTCAGGCGGCGACGGCAGCGACGGCCTTCCTGGCGCCGTCGTTGATGTCGTCGGCCGGGATGATGGCCAGGCCGGACTCGGCCAACAGCTTCTTGCCGGCCTCGACGTTGGTGCCTTCAAGGCGCACCACCACCGGGATCTTGACGCCCACTTCCTTCACCGCGGCGATGATGCCCTCGGCGATCATGTCGCAGCGGACGATGCCGCCGAAGATGTTGACGAAGATGGCCTTCACCTTGTCCGAGGACAGGATCAGCTTGAACGCGGTGGTCACGCGCTCCTTGGTGGCGCCGCCGCCGACGTCCAGGAAGTTGGCCGGCTCGCCGCCGTTGAGCTTGATCACGTCCATCGTGGCCATCGCCAGGCCGGCGCCGTTGACCATGCAGCCGATGTTGCCGTCCATCGTCACGTAGTTCAGGTCGTGCTCGGCGGCGGACGCCTCGGCCGGGTCTTCCTGCGTGCGGTCGCGCATGGCGACCAAGTCCTTGTGGCGGAAGGAGGCGTTGTCATCGGAGTTGAACTTGCCGTCCAGCGCATACAGGTTGCCGTCGTCGAGGATGGCCAGCGGGTTCAGCTCGACCAGCGACAGGTCCTTCTCGTTGAACAGGCGGTACAGGTTGACCATGATGTTGGCGAACTGGCCGGCCTGCTTGGAGGTCAGGCCCATCTTGAAGCCGAACTCGCGGCCCTGATAGCCCTGCACGCCCTCGACGAAATCGACGTTGAGGGAAAGAATCTTCTCGGGCGTCTTGGACGCCACTTCCTCGATCTCCACGCCGCCCTCGGACGAGGCGATGTAGGTGATCGTCTTGGTGCCGCGGTCGACCAGCACCGACAGGTACAGCTCCTTGACGATCTCGCCGGCGGTGGTCACCAGCACCTGGTTGATCGGCAGTTCGACGCCGGCGGTCTGGTAGGTGGCCATCTTGGTGCCGAGCAGCTTGCCAGCCACGGCCTTGACGTCGTCGACGGTCTTGCAGAACTTGACGCCACCGGCCTTGCCGCGGCCACCTGCGTGAATCTGGGCCTTGACCATCCAGGGGCCATCGCCCAGCGACTTGGCGGCTTCCACCGCTTCGTCCGCCGTGGCGGCAACCTTGCCGGCGGGGACCGGGATGCCGTATTCGGCAAGCAACTGTTTTGCCTGATATTCGTGGAAGTTCATGCGTCACCGTCGTTGTGGAAACCGGGGCCGGCGCACGGCAGGCCGGAACGGCCCGCCGACGCCGGAGGAATCCCGTGATTGTCGCCGATCCCCCTCTCCCGCGCAAAAAAACGTTCACCTTGGCATGCAACCGCCGCCCGGCCGGCCGTGCCTATACTTGCCCCGTTCCACACAGAGAGCCGCCGCGTGCAGGACGCCGCCCCGCTGGCCGCATCGCCGCTGATCCGCCACCTGCGTTCGATCCCGCAGCGCGAGCTGTATTTCTTCGCGCTGTACCGCGTGCTCGAAGCCGGGCTGATGGCGGCGCTGTTCTTCAGCCCGCTGACCGGCCTGATCGAACAGGCGCGCCTGCCGGTACTGGGACAGGCCACGGCCACCGCCTACCTCGCCTGCGCCTTGGTGCTGCTGGTGAGCAGCCGCAACGAACACCGGCTGGCCGCATTGGTGATCGTGGGCACCGCCATCGACATTGCCGCCGCCGCCCTGGCCAGCCACGCGCTGCCGGCCGTCGGCGCCGGCATCGCGACAATGCTGATGTTCAACGTCGCCGCCGCCGCCATGCTGCTGCCGCTGCGCACCGGGCTGGCGATGGCTGCGCTGGCCAGCCTCATGCTGGCCGT
>DMID01000250.1 GCA_003449195.1 Lysobacteraceae bacterium
AGGGCAACTACCGCGAGTACGAGGAAGACAAGAAGCGCCGCCTCGGCGACGAGGCCGGCCCGAAGCGGCTGCGCTTCAAGGCGCTGAAATAAGCACAGAAAGGCGACGCGCAGCGGCCGCTGCCGTGGACACGCATTGCGAAGGGCGCCCTCGATGGGCGCCCTTCGCGTTTCCGACATCGGCACGGTTGATCCGTTCCTCCGCAGCTCGGTGGGCGCATCTCCTCCGATGCGCGCACGCCACCAGCTGGCATGTTGCCAGCGCGCAAGCCATCCCGCGTCCCGCGTCTCGCGTCTCGCGTCTCGCGGCAGCAGGCAGCAGGCAGGAAATTTCCCGCCATCGCCGGCGGCCTGCCGCAGTCCCGATTGATCCGGCGCAATGCCATTGCCATCCGATCCGCCGAGACTGGCTCCACCCCACGCAACCGGAGAAATCCATCATGAGCAGTCCGTCGAAAGTCGCCATCGTCACCGGTGCCGGTCAAGGCATCGGCCGCGCCATTGCCCTGCGTCTGGCCAAGGATGGCTTTGCCATCGGCAGTCTCGATTTCAACATCGTCACCGCGCAGGAAACGGCGGACCTCGTCGCCGCCGCCGGCGGCGCCGGGCTGGCCGTGCAGGTGGACGTGTCCCAGCGCGAGCAGGTGCTCGATGCCGTCGATCAGGTCGTGGCCAGATTCGGCCGCCTCGACGTGATGGTCAACAACGCCGGCCTCGGCCCGACCACGCCGCTGGACAGCATCACGCCGGAGATCTACCGCAAGGTATTCGACGTCAACGTCGGCAGCATCTACTGGGGCATCCAGGCGGCGATGAAGCACTTCAAGGCGCGCACGCCGGCCAAGGCAGGCGACGTCGTCGGCAAGATCATCAACGCCTCCTCGCAGGCCGGCCAGGTCGGCAACCCGGATCTGGCCGTGTACGGCGCCACCAAGTTCGCCATCCGCGGCATCACCCAGACCGCCGCGCGCGATCTGGCCAAGCTGGGCATCACCGTCAACGCCTACTGCCCGGGCATCGTGCGCACGCCGATGATGGAAGGCATTGCCCAGAAGGTGGCCGACGAGAACGGCCAGTCGCTGGAATGGGGCCTGCAACAGTGGGCGAAGAACGTGACCCTGGGCCGCATTTCCGAGCCGGAGGACGTGGCCGCCTGCGTGTCGTACCTGGCCGGCCCGGATTCTGACTACATGACCGGTCAGGCGCTGATCATCGACGGCGGCATGGTGTTCAACTGATCCATCCGCGATGCCTGCACGAGGCCGCCGTCATGGCGGCCTCTGCATGTTCCGGCTCGGGAACGACAAGGCACGGGCACTCCGGACGATGCCCGGTCGCTTGGCAGCACCGGCCTTGACTGGCCTTGGCCCTGCCGCCATCCGGGCATGAAAGGCTTCGGGCATGGCACCCGGCAGTGCCGCCGTGCCGGACACGGCCGGTACCGGCGGCAAGGTTCATTCCTGCGTCTGGAACGGCGAACGCAACGGCGACGGGCGCGTCCCGAGGTAACCGGCATTGCGGTCCAGCAGGAAGCGCAGGTACACGTTTGCGTCGAACTGCTGGTAATCGCGTGCGTTGTTCAACTCCATGCGCCCGCCCAGGTACACCTGCGGCGTGATCCGCCATTCGGCCGTGGCCGCCATGTTGTAGGACAGGCCGGTCTTGCTCTGGCCTGCATACACCGGTGCGGTGTACTCGGTGGAAAGACCCAGCAAGGCCGCCAGCGATGCCGCATCGTAGGCCGCCTGCTGCAACTCCGGATCAAGCGGGAAATACGGGCTGTCGTCTTCCTTGAAGTGCTGCACGCCCAGGCTGGCATCAACCTGCCAGGCCACCTTCTGGCCGACGGTGCGGCCGTTCCAGTGCACCGGGAAACTCAGTTCCGCGTAGTTCTGCGGGCTGAAGTAGCCGCCCTGCCCGTAGGTGAAGCCACGCAGGTTCTTGTCGTAGCGCATCGCGCTGACGTTCAACCCGGCGGTCAGCGACTGGTAATCGGTATCCAGCGCGTGCACGTAGACGCCAGCACCGAACTCCTGCTGGTCGTTGTCGGCCACGTGCTTGCCCTGCAGGCGGTGCCAGCCGAGGCTGCCGTAGGCACCGAACAGGCCGTTGTCGACCGTGCCCGCCAGCTTGGCCCCGGTGCTGGTGACGCCGCCCCAGGTCAGGCCGGTGAACGGGTCCTTGACCCCGGCGAAGGACAGCACGCTGTCGTTGACCCCGCGCCGCGAAGCGCTGGCCGACCAGAAGAATGCATCGCCCACCTGCCCCTTGTAGCCGACGCCACCGACGATGTTGGACTCGCGGAACCCAAGCGGCGTGCTGCCCACGTCGGCGTGGAAACCGCCGATGTCGTAAGCCACGCCGACGCCCACGCCGCTGGCATCCTGGCTGCCCAGCCGCCTGGAACCTGCCGCGATGGCGGCGGCCTGTCCGGCCAGCGTGTAGAGCGTCGTCTGGAACTCGGCCGGCGTCTGCTGCGCGGCGGCACTGCCGGCCAGCAACTTGAGTTGCGATATCTCGCCGCTGCTCAGCGCCTTGGTGATGGACGCGTTGTTGAGCACGTCCGTGGCGATCTGGCTGATGCTGGTATCGGCCAATGCCTTGCTGAGCAGGTAATTCGGCAGCGGGTCCTGATACAGCAGCTCCAGCGCCTGCTTGCGCCGGGTGGCCACCGGCACCGTGTTGCCGTCGTCGTCCACGGCGGCCGTATCGTTGTAGAGCTCCTGGAACCGGCCACTGCTCAACGCGTTTTCGTAGATCAGGTTCTGCGTGGCCGTGGTGTTGCCGTCGGTCATCAGCAGCTGGTACAGATCGGTATTGAGCAGCGTGTCGATCGGCGAACTGTCGTTGCCGATGGAACTGACCAGCGCGACGGCCGGGCCGCCACCGTAACGGCTGGACTGGGCGTATTTGGCGGTGTCGATATCGCCGGCATCCACCAGCGTCGGCGTCACTGTGGCAGTCAGCATACCTTCGCCCACGCCGAACCGGCCCTCGAACACGGTTTCCAAATCGGACATGCGGCCCAGGCCGCTTTCGCCGTCGCGTCCACGGTAATCGGCGGCCACGGCCAGGCTGTTGCTGTTCTCCGCCTGCAACGCGCGCAATTCGCCGAGGATGCCGGTCGGGCCGGAAGGCGCCGGGGCCTCGCCGGGGCGCGGCAAGGCCGTCAGGTTCACACCTGGAGAGGCAGCGACGGCCGGCATCGGCAAGGCCATGCCGGCGGGAATGGCCGCCGAGGCGACGGGCGGCAGCGCC
>DMID01000015.1 GCA_003449195.1 Lysobacteraceae bacterium
AACCGCATCCGGCTGGTGCTGGAGACGATCTGTGCGGTGCGGGAGGTCTGGCCCGAACGGCTGCCGCTGTGGCTGCGCATCTCGGCCACCGACTGGGCCGAAGGCGGCTGGGATGCGGCGCAGAGCGTCGAACTGGCCCGGCAGGTCGGGGTGCTCGGCGTGGATCTGGTGGACGTGTCCACCGGCGGCCTGGTGCCGCACGTCGACATTCCGCTCGGGCCGGGCTATCAGGTGCCGTTTGCCGAACAGGTGCGGCGCGAGGCCGGCATCGCCACCGGCGCGGTCGGCCTGATCACCACGGCCGAGCAGGCGCAGGCGATCATCGCCGAAGGCAAGGCCGATGCGGTGCTGATGGCCCGCGAGTTCCTGCGCGACCCGTACTTCCCGTATCACGCGGCCAAGGCGTTGGGAGTGGAATTGACCACGCCGCAGCAGTACCTGCGCGCGTGGTGAACGTGTCGATGCGAGCGGCCGAGACAGGCCAGATTCGCCGGCCCGTATTTCGCGGACCGCGTCTGGCAGGCGGTGACTGAGGGGTGATCCGGCAGGTCGCGTTTCTGACCATGAGATTTCCCGGTGGCGGTTCAGCCCGATATGGGGACGGGAAGCTCTGCAACTCGCGCCGGTCAGGCCGGGCTCGGCAGGTTCAGCCCTGCGGCAGCGAGGCCAGCGCGAAGCTGCCGTCGCGCTGCACGCGCAGCACCGAGCCCTGCTCGTACCAGTCGCCCAGCACGATGCGCCGGCATTCGTGCCCGCCGACCGGCAGGGCATGGATAGCCGGCCGGTGGGTGTGGCCGTGGATCATCAGGTCGGTACCGTAACGGGCGAAGGTATCCACGACGGTGGCCGGGGTGACGTCGGTGACGGTTTCGAAACCGGCGCGGTCGTCGTGTTTCATTGCCTGCTGGCGGCTGTAGCTGGCCTCGCGCGCCTGCGCGGCGAAGGCCTTGCGCGCGGCCAGCGGCTGGGCGAGGAACTGCGCCTGCCAGCGCGGGTCGCGGGTCTGTGTGCGGAACTGCTGGTAGGCGGTGTCGTCCGTGCACAGCAGATCGCCGTGCAGCAGCAGGGTTGGTCGGCCGTACAGGTCGATCACGCTCGGGTCGGCGAAGATGCGCAGCCCGGCCGCACGGGCGAAGCCTTCGCCGACGAGGAAGTCGCGGTTGCCGCGGATGAAGGCCACCGGCACGCCTGACCGGGACAGCGCGTGCAACGCACCCGCCACCGATGCGCCGGGCTCGGCATCGTCGTCGTCGCCCACCCAGGCCTCGAACAGGTCGCCGAGGATGTACAGCGCGTCGGCGCTGCGGGCTTCGCCGGCGAGGAATTGGAGGAATTGCACGGTGATGGCCGGGCGCGCCACGTCCAGGTGCAGGTCGGAGATGAACAGGGTGGTCATGCCGGCATTGTAGGCAGGCCGGCAACGACACGGGTCAGTCTTCGCCGGGGGCGCGCCAGATGTCGATGCCGGACAGCAACTGCGGGCCCTGGTACAGGTCGAACGAAAGGTCCTTGAGCCGGCTCAGCTGTGCTTGCGTGCCGATGCCGGAAGCGACCAGCTCGACCAGATGGCGGGATGCCAGATTGCGCAACCATGCAGGCGTGTCTGCATCGAATGTCGGTGCGTGCTCCGGGCGCGGCGACATTTGTGGCCGTGGCGGGGCGGAGAAATCGAAACGGACGAAATCGCACGTGTCTTCCGACAGTTCGGCCGGTGCTCCGCCGCCGGGCAGCCATCGGCAATCGAGCATGACCCGGATGCCGTGGCGTTTGAGGGCATGCAGGTGCTCGGCACGGTGTCTCGCCCACTCGTCGGCATGGGCGCGGTGTCGGCAGCCAGGTGCACGCACAGCACGAATCCGCAATCGTCCAGGCAAGCGGCGGTTTCCTGCAGGTTCCAGCGGATTCCCGGATGCGTCAGGGAGGCTTCGTCCACGCCGACGAACTGGATGGCCGGCGCAAAGCCTGTCTTGCCGCCGAGATGACAGGCATTGCGCAGCAGCGCGAGCAACTCGCCGAGCCCCTGCTCCGATGTCGGATGGGGGCCGGTGCCGGAGACGGCGGTGTTGCCATAGCCCCTCACGCGCAAATGCCGGTCGAATACGGGGTGCCACGACAGCCTCTTCACTCCGCATGCGGCCGAATCGGTGCTGCTCCCTGGTGGAGGCAGGCGATACCGGTGCGGCACGTCGCGAGGTTTGCCGACGGATGACATGGTCGAGGCTTGGAGGTGTGCGGCGGATGCGACCGCGGATTTTGTTTCCTTTTTTTAATGCAAAGTCAATGAAATGTGGACGACAGGGCCGGTTGGCGCACGCCAGACTGTGCGCCAGTGCTTGCGGGGTGGCTTTCCCGCACTTTTCCAGATGAACCATTGGACTGCTGATGACCAAGTTTGCTGAACGCTTGCGGTTCCTGCGCGCGGCAAGGCATTGGTCGCAGGAGCGACTTGGTTTCGAACTGGGGGTCGGCAAGGCCACGATCAGCAAATGGGAAAACGGCTTGTCCGAGCCGAGCTTCGCCCAGATCCTGACGATCAAGCGGACATTCTCGGATGCCGGGGTGACGCTCGATTATCTGCTCGACCCGGACGTGGACGAGGTCGAGGGCACGTCGATCTCGCGCATGCACGTGCCCGACGAGCTGGCCGAATCGGCCGACGCATTGCGCCGGATGCGTTTCCCGCAGGATGTCCACGATGACGAGTTCATCCTGCTGGCGGCATTCCGCCGCTTGAGCGTGCGCCAGAAGAAGTCCTTGATCGGCCTGATCGGGTGAGCGGGCATGGCCGCGGCACAGCCGTGCAGGGCAGAGGGTAAAATCGCCGCATCCCGCATTTCCGAGTGACCCATGAGCTGCCGTACCCGTTTTGCCCCCAGTCCCACCGGCTACCTGCACATCGGCGGCGCGCGCACCGCGCTGTACTGCTGGCTGGAGGCGCGCCACAACGGCGGCAAGTTCGTGCTGCGCATCGAGGACACCGACCGCGAGCGCAGCACCCAGGCGGCCATCGATGCCATCCTGGAAGCGATGGACTGGCTGGGGCTGGATTACGACGAAGGCCCGATCTACCAGACCGACCGCGTCGCCCGTTATCTGGACGTGGCCGAGCAGCTGGTGGCCGACGGCAAGGCGTACTACGCCTACGAGAGCAAGGAAGAGCTCGACGCCATGCGCGAAGCGGCGATGGCCCGGCAGGAAAAGCCGCGCTACAACGGCGCCGCGCGCGAGCTGAACCTGCCGAAGAAGGAGGACCCGAACCGCGTCATCCGCTTCAAGAACCCGCTCGACGGCGTGGTCGCGTTCGACGACCTGATCAAGGGCCGCATCGAGATCGCCAACGCCGAGCTGGACGACATGGTGATCTTCCGCCCGGACGGCTACCCCACCTACAACTTCGCGGTGGTGGTGGATGACTGGGACATGGGCATCACCGAGGTCATTCGCGGCGACGACCACATCAACAACACGCCGCGCCAGATCAACCTGTACCAGGCCATCGGCGCGCCGGTGCCGGCGTTCGGACACATGCCGATGATCCTGGACGAACAGGGCGCCAAGCTGTCCAAGCGTACCGGTGCGGCCGACGTGATGCAGTACAAAGATGCCGGCTACCTGCCCGAGGCGCTGCTGAGCTATCTGGCGCGGCTGGGCTGGTCGCATGGCGACCAGGAGATCTTCAGCCGGCAGGAACTGGTCGAGCTGTTCGACGTGCGAAACTGCAATTCCAAGGCCTCGCGGCTGGACATGGCCAAGCTGGGCTGGGTCAACCAGCACTTCCTCAAGACGCTGGACCCGCAGGCCGTCGCGCCGCAGCTGGCGTGGCAGCTGGAGAAGCGGGGCGTCGACGTGGCCGCCGGCCCGGCCCCGGCCGACGTGGTGATCGCCCTGCGCGAGCGCGTGCAGACGCTGAAGGAAATGGCCGACAAGGCCGAGGTCTGGTATCGCCCGCTGGAGACCTACGACGAGGCGGCGGTGGCCAAGCACCTCAAGCCCGGTGCGGACGCGCCGTTGGCCAAGGCGCGCGAGGTGCTGGCCGCGTTGCCGGCATGGAACGTCGAAGCCATCGGCGAAGCATTGCACGTCATCCCGGAAGCCCTGGGCATCGGAATGGGCAAGCTCGCCCAGCCGCTGCGCGTGGCCATCACCGGCACCCAGGTCAGCCCGGACATCTCGCACACGGTGTACCTGGCCGGGCGCGAAGAAGCCTTGAAGCGCATCGATGCCGCCCTCACCAAGCTGGCAGCTGCCGCCTGATTCCCCGGAGCCGACCATGCCCCGCACGCACGCCTGTACCGACCCGCACCACCATGTCCACGATGCCCACGGCTTCGTCGATGCGGTGGAGCGCGCGTGCCGCGAGCGCGGGCTGCGGCTCACTCCGATCCGCGCGCTGGTGGTGCGGCTGATCGCGCAGGCCGGGCGGCCGGTCAAGGCCTACGACCTGCTGGAAATGGTGCGCAATGCCGATACGGTAGGCGCCGACGCGCCGCCCACGGTGTACCGCGCGCTGGATTTCCTGATGGCCAACGGCTTCGTGCACAAGCTGCAGTCGGTCAATGCCTTCGTGGCCTGCCACCATCCCAACAGCATCGAGCATTCGGTGCCGTTCCTGATCTGCGATCGCTGCCATTCGGCGGTGGAACTGGAAGACGTGGACGTGGTGGCACAGCTCGAATCCCGCGCCAAGGCACTGGGCTTCCGCCCGCAGGCGCAGACGTTGGAAGTGCACGGCCTGTGCGCGGATTGCGCGGACGCTTGATTGCGGCGTCGGGCAGGCATTCGCTTTTCAGGCGGCCTGCGCGGCGTGCGAGGCTACCGGGGCTTCGCGGATCGGCAGGTTGACCAGCGCCGCCGCCAGCGCCAAGCCCATGTCCAGGTACCACATCCACGCGTAGGAGCCGGACTGCGCCAGCACCACACCGCCCAGCCACGCACCGAAGAAGCCGCCCAGCTGGTGCGACAGCAACGTGAGCCCGAACAGGGTGCCCAGGTAGCGCGGCCCGAACAGCTTGCCGATCAGCCCGGCCGTCGGCGGCACGGTGGCCAGCCAGGTCAGGCCCAGCGCGGCCGAGAACAGGTAGAAGGTCACCGGTGTCGGCGGCGCCATCAGGTACAGCGCGATCAACACTGCACGGCTGGCATACATGCCGGCCAGCAGCCATTTCATCCGCCAGCGCTGGCCGAGTACGCCGACGATGAGGCTGCCGGCCACGTTGAACAAGCCGATCAGCGCCAGCGAAACGGCCGAGACCCGCGGGCTCAGGCCGCACAATGCCACTTCGCCGGGCAGATGGGTGACCAGAAAGGCCACGTGCACGCCGCAGGCGAAGAACCCGGCATGCAGGCACAGATAGCTGCGATCGAGCAGGGCGCGTCGAATCTGCGCCTTCAGTCCGCCGTCGCCTGCCGGTGAGGCGGCCGCAAGGCTGGCGTGGTCCTCTGCGCGGCGCCGCAACGGCCATGCCAGCGGCAGGGTCAGCAAGGCGGCCACGGCCAGCCCGTACATGGCCGCGGCCCA
>DMID01000175.1:0-5514 GCA_003449195.1 Lysobacteraceae bacterium
CGGAGGCCAGCGCTGCCAACATCGCCCCGCGTCCGCCGCTGCGCCGTGCCGGCAAGGATGCGGCCGCCGCGAAATCGCGTTTCACCGTGCAGGGCGTGGGCAATCTGCTGGTGCAGCTGGCCCGCTGCTGCCACCCGGTGGCCGGCGAGCCGATCGCCGGCTACATCACCCAGGGGCGTGGCGTGACCGTGCATCGCGCCGATTGCGCATCGTTCCGGCGCATGGCCGCCACGCACCCCGAACGCGTGTTGCCGGTGGAGTGGGGGCAGGCCGGCGGCGGCTACGAGGTGGACGTGCAGATCACCGCCGCCGACCGCAAATGGCTGCTCAAGGACATCACCAACCTGATCGCCCAGGCCGATGCGCACGTGCTGGACATCCACAGCGAAGCCCTGCGCGACAGCGGCCGCGCGCGCTTTCGCCTGCGCTTGCGGGTGGCCGATTACGGCCAGCTGTCGATGCTGCTTGGCAAGCTCGACGCCTTGCCCGGCGTCGAAGAGGCCATGCGACAGGGGTGAGGCGGCTGTTTGCGCGGTACTGCCGGATGCGTGCCGAGTCGGGCCGGGAGCGGTGGACGTGTCGCCTGCGCCGCTTTGCCGAGCGATCTTGCCGAACGTCTTTCGCGTTGAGCTGGGTTCGGGAAAACAGCCGAAATGTCGTTCGCGCGGTACCGTCACGCCACCTTGTCGAATGCCCTGCCGGTCCGGCGCGGGCGACACGAGTGGGCGGATCGCCATCCAGCCTTTTGCCAAAGGGGCGCAAGTCGAAGCGACATGCCTGAGCGGGCGAATTCACCGGCAGCAGCGGCCACGTATGCCCGCTCGCCGCATCCTGTCGTGTTCAGGCCGCTGCCGTGCGGACGTGCCGTTTATCATGACCGTCTGTTTCCAACGGGCGGTGGTCTTGTCGATGTCCATTCTCGTCACCGGCGCAAGCAGTCAGGTGGGCCTGTACGTGCGGCGGCGACTGGCGGGCGCGCAATCGCTGACGCTGGTCGGCCGGACGCGGGCCCGTGTTGCCGCGCCGGGCGAAATCTGGGTGCAGGCCGACATGTCGGGCGATCCGCCGCCCGCGGCCTTGTCCGAGGCCGACGCCATCATCAGTTTCGGGCCGATGGACGGGCTGTCGGCATGGCTGGCGCGGCAAAAGCGCGTCGCCGCGCACCACGTGGTGGCCACCAGCTCGATGAGCGCGGTGAGCAAGCGCGATTCGCCAGTCGAGGCCGATCGTGTGTTGTCGGCACGCCTGCGCGCCGGCGAGGAGGCCTTGATCGCCCAATGCGAGCGGCTCGGCATCGGCTGGACGATCCTGCGGCCGACGATGATCTATGGCGCCGGTCTGGACCACAACCTGACGCCGATCGCGCGGATGGCGCGCCGTACCCGCGTGTTGCCGCTGCCGCAGGCCTCGGGCTTGCGCCAGCCGGTCCATGCCGAAGACGTGGCCGTGGCGACCATTGCCGCCGTGCGCGATGGTGCTGCGACGGGGCGCATCGTCGAGATCGGCGGCGGCGAACGCCTGTCGTACCTTGCGATGTTCCAGCGTCTGCGCGAAAGCCTGGGTTGCCGGGTCATGCCGGTGCCGGTTCCCGGCGTGGCCTTGCGCGCCGCCGCCGCGTTGCTGCCTCCGATGCGTGGTCCGTTGGGCCGGCTAGAGGCTGACCTCGTCGCTGACAACACCGTGTTGAATGCGTTGCTCGACGTGGCCCCGCGCCCGTTCCATCCTGATGCCGATACATGGCGGCCACGGACATGGCCGGAGACGGAATGAGTACTGCATTGACCACCTCCATCGCGTTGTGCACCTACAACGGCGAGCGCTTCCTGCAGGCGCAACTGGACAGTCTGCTGGCGCAGACGCGTCTGCCCGACCAGATCGTCGTTTTCGACGATGCATCGCAGGACGGGACTTGGTTGATCCTCGAGGCATTTGCGCAACAGGCCCGGCAGCGCGGCATCGAGGTGCTGCTGCGGCGTCAGCCCGTCAATGTCGGTTATGTGCGCAATTTCGAGGCGGCACTGGCCGAATGCAGCGGCGAGATCGTGTTCCTGTGCGATCAGGACGATGTCTGGCACTCGGACAAGATCGAACGCATGGCTCAGCGTTTCGAGGCCGAACCGGGCCTGACGATGTTGCACACCGATGCGCGGCTGGTGGATGCCGATGGCCGTGACATGCACGTGAGCGCATTCAAAGCCTTCGAAGTATCGCGTGCGGAGATCCGCGCGATGCATGCGGGGCGCGCGTTCGACGTGTTGCTCAATCGAAGCATCGCTACCGGCGCGACGATGGCGGTACGCGTGCACGTGGTGCGTGACGCGCCACAGGCACCGGCAGGGTGGATTCATGACGAATGGCTGGCACTGGTGGCATCGCTGGCGGGAAAGGCTGACACGCTGGACTGCGCCCTGATCGATTATCGCCAGCATGGCGGCAATCAGATTGGCGCGAAGGCGAGAAACTGGCGTGAGCGGCTGGGAGGGGGCATTTCGCGGGGTGTGTACATGCACCGCATCGTCCAGCGGGCACAGGCATTGCTCGAGCGGACAGGGGAAGGCAGCAGTTTTTCCATGCCCGGGGAGTTGCGGGAAAGGGTGGAACAGCGGCTTGCGCACGCCGCCGTCCGTTTGCATATGCCAGCCTCCCTTGTTGATCGTTTGCCGTTGGTGACGAGGGAAACGACCAGTGGCCGTTATTGGCGCTACTCCTCCGGCTGGCGCTCCGTGATCAGTGATCTGGCGGGGTTGCGCCGGTGAACGTGGTGTCGGCAGGTGGTTCGGCGGCCCGTGTCTGCGCCGTCGTGGTGACTTTCAGGCCGGACCTGGAGACGGCATCGAAAGTGTTCGATGCGGTACGCCCGCAGGTGGATGAACTGCTGGTGTTCGACAATGGCAGTGGCAGCGGATTTGATGCGCTGTTCGAGGCCGAGGCTGCGCGTGGCGGTCATGTGCTGCGTTCGCCGGATAATCTCGGTATCGGGGCTGCCATCAATCGTGCCGCCGAATGGGCAATCAGTTCGGCTTGCACGCATTTGCTGATGCTCGATCAGGACAGCGTGCTCGAATCCGGTGCGGTCCAGGTGCTTTTCGATGCTTTGGAAAGGCTGGGCGCCGTTGCGGTCGGGCCGCAGTTCCGCGACGCACGCAGTGGGCAGCTGGCGCCATTCGTCAAGATCGGTTTTCCCTTCAATGAAAAGTTGCAGGGTGGGCCCGGACAAGTGGTTGAAGCGGACTTCCTGATCACGTCCGGCACGTTGGTGGATTTGCGGGATTTCATTGCATCCGGCGGCCTTGACGAAGGCATCTTCATCGACAATGTGGATCTGGAATGGAGTTTCCGCATGCGCCACCACGGTGGTCGCTTGTATGGCGTTTGCGATGCGCACATGCGCCATGCGATCGGTGAACGGCTGGCCTGGCGTGGTTTGAAACGTTCTGGCGTGATCCTGCATTCGCCGCTGCGGCTGTACTACATCATGCGAAACCGGGTGCTTTTGTATCGCCGTGTGGAAACGCCGGCGATCTGGATAGCCCAGGACGTTCCGCGCCTGTTCTTGCGTTTCGTCGGTACCGGCCTGTTCGTTGCCCCCCGGCTGCGTTATCTGCGCGAAATGGTGCGCGGGTTGGCTGATGGCATTCGTGGACGTTCCGGGCCTTACCCCGGATGATCGCGAGAGCGTGAACCGTCGCGGGACGGCCCGTTGCCGGGCCCGGGCCGGGGAGTGCCCGACGCGCTAGACTCATGCAGTCCCACATGTCCGCATCCCCGTGCCCAAACGCTACGACTACGACCCCGAAGAGTTCGACGACGAAGACGGCGACGAGGGTTCGCCCGAGTGGCGGCAGCGGCTGATCACCTGGGGGCTGGCGGCCGTCGCGCTGGGGCTGGGGTTCATGATCCCCTACGTGTTGTACCTGAACCATCAGGTGACGCTGCGTTTCGGCGAGCTGCGCTGGCAGGTGCCCACGCGCGTCTACGGGCGGCCGCTGGATCTTTCGCCCGGGCTGGCGATGGACGCGGCCACGCTGAAGACCGAGCTGGATGCCGCGTCCTATCACGAGGATGCGACGGCGAAGGCGCCGGGCAGCTATGTACGCGACGGCGGCCGTTTCGTGATCTCCAACCGCGGTTTCATCGACGTGGACGGCAAGGTGCCGGCGCGACGCGTCGAAGTCACTCTGTCCGGCAGCCGCGTGGCCGGCCTGCGCGATGCGAACACGAAGAAATCCCTGCGCGCGGCCCGGCTGGACCCGGCCCGCATCGCCACGCTGTACGGGCAGAAGCAGGAGGAGCGCCGGCTGGTGCGGGTGGACGAGGTGCCCGACTTGCTGGTCACCGGGCTGCAGGCGGTGGAAGACCGCGACTTCAAGTACCACCACGGCATCGACCTGAGCGGCATGGCGCGCGCGCTGTGGCTGATGATCAAGTCCGGCGGCCACGTCAAGCAGGGCGCCAGCACCTTGACCCAGCAGCTGGCGCGCAGCGGCCTGCTCGGCATCGGCAAGGAGCAGACCCTCACCCGCAAGTTCAACGAGGTGCTGTACGCGCTGATCATGGAGGCGCGCTACGACAAGCGCACCATCCTGGAGGCCTACCTCAACCAGGTGTATCTGGGCCAGCACGGCAGCCAGGCCATCCACGGCGTGGCTTCTGGGGCCGAATTCTGGTTCGGGCGCGACCTCAAGTCGCTCAGCGACGAGCAGATCGCGCTGTTGATCGGCATGGTCAAGGGGCCCTCGTATTACGACCCGCGCCGCAATCCCGAGCGTGCCACCGAACGCCGCAACTACGCGCTGGCCAAGATGCACGAAACCGGCCTGATCGACGATGCGGCCTGGGCAAAGGCCAAGGCCGCGCCGCTGGAAGTCACGAAGGAGCCGGGCATCGTTGCCGCCAACCGGTTCCCGGCCTACGTGGATCTGGTCCGCCGCCAGCTGGCCCGCGACTATCCGGAAGATGCCCTGCAAGGCGCCGGCCTGAGCGTGCTGACCGGCATGTCGCCGTCGGCGCAGGCCTATGCCGAAGGTGCGGTGACGCGCACGGTCAAGTCGCTGCAGGTGGGCAAGCGCCCGCCCTTGCAGGCCGGCATGGTGCTGACCGACGTGCACGACGGCGACGTGCTGGCCGTGGTCGGAAGCGCCCAGCCGGACAAGCCCGGCTTCGACCGCGCGCTGGATGCGCAGCGTCCGGTCGGTTCATTGATCAAGCCGTTCCTGTACCTGCTTGCGTTGGCCCAGCCGGAGCGCTGGACGCTGGCCAGCTGGATCGAGGATGCGCCGATCACCGTGCAGCTGGACAAGGGCCGCAACTGGACGCCGGACAATGCCGACCACCGCAGCCACGGCACCGTGCGGCTGGTGGATGCGCTGGCCCATTCGTACAACCAGGCCACGGTGCGGCTGGGCATGCAGGTGCGGCCCGAGCGCGTGGCCCAGCTGATCCATGTGCTGGCCGGGCTGGAGGCCGATGCCAACCCGTCGCTGCTGCTCGGCTCCACCGACCAGAGCCCGTATG
>DMID01000175.1:5573-5820 GCA_003449195.1 Lysobacteraceae bacterium
TCCACCGACCAGAGCCCGTATGCGATGGCGCAGCTGTACCAGTTCCTCGCTTCCGGTGGCGAGATCCAGCCGCTGCATGCGGTGCGCGGCGTGCTCGACCCGCAGGGCAAGCTGCTCAAGCGCTACGACAAGGCACCGGCGCCGGCGCAGGCGGGCGACTCGGTGGCCGCCAACCTGATCGGCGTGGCCATGCAGCAGGTGGTCAGCAGCGGCACCGCGCACCAGCTGGTGGCCGACGGCCTCGGCC
>DMID01000051.1:0-13846 GCA_003449195.1 Lysobacteraceae bacterium
CGACGAAGCCTATTTCCGCCGCTGGTACCGTGGCAGCGAGGCCGTGGCCGGCGGCAAGGCCCGGCTGGCGCGCAAGGTGGCGCTGGCCGTGGCCACGGCCGAGTACTACCTCGAACGCCCGGTCCGCAGCGTGCTCGACATCGGCTGCGGCGAAGGCGCATGGCGCGCGCCGCTGCTGAAGCTGCGGCCGAAGCTGGACTACCTCGGCTTCGATGCCAGCGAATACGCGGTGCGTCGCTACGGCCGCAGCCGCAATCTGCATCTGGCCGGCTTCGGCGATTTCCGCTGGCTGCGCCCGTGCGCACCGGTGGACCTGCTGGTGTGCTCGGACGTGATGCATTACGTGCCCGCGGCCGAACTCGGGCACGGGCTGGCGGGCATTGCCGAGCTGTGCGGCGGCGTGGCCTTTCTCGAAACCTTCGCGAAGGAAGACGACTTCGACGGCGACCGCGAAGGCTTCCAGCCGCGTGCCGCCGCCTGGTACCGGCGCGCCTTCAGCGCACGCGGCCTGCAGCCGCTGGGTTCGCACTGCTGGCTTTCGCCGCGGTTGTCCGGCCACGCGGCGGCGCTTGAAAGCCCGTTCTGAAAGGCCTGCGCGGCCGCCGGAAGCGCGTTAAGCCTTGCCGACAGAGCTTCCGCTATCCTGCGCCTCCTCGCTTGCCGGCCATCCCGCCATGCTCTACCAGCTGCACGAACTGACGCGCCACCTGCTCGCCCCCTGGGTCCACCAGGCCGGCGCCAATGCGCGCATGTTCTCCGACCCGGACAGCCTGTGGTCCACGCTGCCGGGCGCCGACGGGCTGGCTGCCGGCAACGAGCTGTTCCACCGCATCGGCAAGGACTACGAAAAGCCGGCCTGGGCCATCGGCGCGGTCGAAGTGGAAGGCCACGCGCTGCCGGTGATCGAACAGGAAGTGCTGGTCAAGCCGTTCTGTCGGCTGCTGCGGATGAAGCGCTTTTCCGACGATGCCGGCGTGGTGGAGGCGATGAAGCACCAACCGGCCGTGCTGGTGGTGGCACCGTTGTCCGGCCACCACGCCACGCTGCTGCGCGACACCGTGCGCACCTTGCTGCAGGACCACAAGGTGTGGATCACCGACTGGGTGGACGCGCGCATGGTGCCCGCCGCGGAAGGCCGGTTCGGGCTGGACGATTACGTGGCCTACGTCGAGGCGTTCATCCGCCTGATCGGTGCCGAAGACCTCAACGTGGTCAGCGTCTGCCAGCCCACCGTGCCGGTGCTGGCGGCGGTGTCGCTGATGGCCGCGCGCGGCGAAGCCACGCCGCGCACGCTGACGATGATGGGCGGGCCGATCGACGCGCGCATGAGTCCCACCCAGGTCAACGACCTAGCCACCCACAACCCGCTGTCGTGGTTCGAGAACACGCTGATCCACGCGGTGCCGCCGCCGTACCCGGGCCAGGGCCGTCCGGTGTATCCGGGCTTCCTGCAGCATGCCGGGTTCCTGTCGATGAACCCGAGCCGGCACTTCCAGTCGCACTGGGATTTCTTCAACGACCTGGTCAAAGGCGACATGCAGGACGCGCAGGCGCACCGCGCGTTCTACGACGAATACAACGCCGTGCTGGACATGCCGGCCGAGTTCTACCTGGACACCATCCGCATCGTGTTCCAGCAGTTCCTGCTCCCACGCGGGGAATGGGACGTGCGCGGCGAGCACGTGGACCCGTCGGCGATCCGCAAGACCGCCCTGCTCACCATCGAGGGCGAACTGGACGACATCGCCGGGCTGGGCCAGACCCGCGCCGCGCACGAGCTGTGCACCGGCATCGCGAAGAAGCACCACCGCCACCTCACCATCGAAGGTGCCGGCCACTACGGCATTTTCAGCGGCCGCCGCTGGCGCGAAGTGGTATACCCGAAGATGCGTGACTTCTTCAGCGCCCAGTCCGCGCAGCCGGCTGCCAAAAAAGCAAAGAAGGCCAGCAGCAACGTCACCCCGTTGCGCCGCCGCGCCCAGCGCTGAGCCGCCCTGCGNNGCCGCGCGCCGTGATCACTTCATCGTCGAAGGCGCCGGCCACTACGGCATCTTCAGCGGCAAGCGCTGGCGCGAGTCGGTGTACCCGCAGGTGCGCGACTTCATCGCCGCCCGCCACGGCTGAGCCGCCGTCCGGCGCGATGCCGGCACGGCGGCCCGCGATGCGCCGTCAGACCACCGGGTCGCGCACCAGCAGATGCTTGGCCAGCCAGCCGTGCATGCGGCCGATGGCACGGGCCAGGTGCAGGGTGGAAAACAGCATCGCCACGCCCAGCACGCTCATCACCGGCAACAACCACGGCGTGCTGCCGCTGACGTCCCAATCGTAAAAGGTCACGTCGTAGCCGTGCGGGAACACCAGCCCCAGCGGCGCGCCGATGAAAGCCAGCGAGATGGTCACCAGCGTCACCGCAATGGTGAAGTACGCCGTGCCCAGCGGCAGCATCAGCAGGAAGTACAGCATCGTGGTCCAGGTGCGGCCGTCGGTGAACATCTCGCCGATCCGCTTGAGCCAAGGCTTGTCGCGCTGGCTGTAGAGCGGGCGGCGCGGCATGCGCACGCCGAGCAGGGTTTCCACGATGCGCCCTTCCACCAGCGACAGCAGCCGGGTGGATGCCAGGAACAAGAGCAGCAATGGCACGCCGATGATCAGGATCAGCAGGCCCAGCGACAGACTCAAGCCGGTCACCGTCCAGGTGAAATAGACGATGCCGGTGCCCAGCGACAGCAGCATGTAGAACAGCGCGCCGTAGGTGTGCGGGTCGGCGGCAATGCCGAAGAAGCGACCCGCCCACGACGTGCGCCTGGGCGGCGCCGGCGTGCGCAGCGCGCGGCTCACCGTCACCTCGGTCTGGCGGTAGATGTCGGCCACCTCGTCCGGCGCGCCGTAACTGCCGGCCACCTCGGCGATCACCTCGGCCTCGGACTTGCCGGGCTGGGCAGCCATTTCCGAACGCAGGTAGTCCTCCGCATCGTAGAGCGCGTCTTGGATCATCGCCGGGTCGGCATCGGCCAGCGCCGCGCGCAACTGGGCCAGGTATTCCGGGATGGTGGCGGGCAGGCCGCGCTTGTCCGGGGACGGGCCGGCCTGCGGGCCGGGCGTGGCGTGTTCGTTCGCTTGTGCGCTCATTGAGGTATCCCCGACAGGACGGAATCGACGGAATCGCGGGTCGCGCGCCAGGCGGCGGCCCAATCGCGCAGGACTTCGCGTCCTGCGCCGGTGATGCGGTAATAGCGGCGCGGCGGGCCGGTCATCGACGGTTCGATGAAGCTGTCCAGCAGCCCTGCCCCTTCGAGATTGCGCAGCACCGGGTACAACGCGCTCTGCTTGCCGCTGAGCACGCCGTCCAGCCCTTCCAGCCGCTTGGCGATCAGGTAGCCGTACAGCGGTTCGTCGGCACCGGCCAGCACCGCCAGCAGCACCAGCGACACCGTGCCGGCACTGAGTTCCTTCTGGAACTTGCGCAGTTGGGCTTCTTCATCGCCCATCGCAGCCACTCCATTGCTAGGTCGAAGTGAATACTAGTGATGACTTCACACTAGCCCATGTGCCAGAGGTCACCCGTCGTCGATCCTGCCGCCGGGTATGCCCGAGCGCATCGATGCCGGCACAATCGGCGGGCCTTTCCATCCCCGGGGACTCTCCAGATGCCGATGCGCCGCCTGCTGCTCGCCAGCGCCCTCCTGCTTGCCGTCACGGCCCAGGCCGCCGCGCCGGCCAAGCCCTATCGCAGCCCGAAGCAGATCATCGACGCCTCCTCGCCGGCCGACTGGCGCCCGATCGACCCGGCCCGCACGCTTTACATGGACCTGCCGGCCGGGCGCGTGGTGATCGAACTGGCACCGGACTTCGCCCCCGAGCACGTCGCCCAGATCCGCACGCTGGCGCACGAGCACTTCTGGGACGGCACCAGCGTGTACCGCGTGCAGGACAACTTCGTCGCCCAATTCGGCGATGCCGACGCGGACGAACCCGGCAAGGCGCGCCCGCTGGGTTCGGCCAAGCGCCACCTGCCGGCCGAATTCCGGCGCAGCGACAAAGGCCTGCACTTCGATGCGCTGCCCGACGTGGATGGCTGGGCCCGGCAGGCCGGTTTCGTCGACGGTTTCCCGGCCGCGCGCGACCCGGCCAGCGGACAAGTCTGGCTGACCCATTGCTACGGCATGGTCGGCGCCGGCCGCAACAATGCCGACGACAGCAGCCTCGCCACCGAGCTGTACGCCGTGATCGGGCAGGCACCGCGTCAGATCGACCACAACATCACCGTGGTCGGTCGCGTGGTGCAGGGCATCCAGTACCTGAGTTCGCTGCCGCGCGGGCCCGAACCGATGGGCTTCTACGAAGACCCGGCCCAGCGCACACCGATCAAGGCCATCACCCTGGCCAGCGACCTGCCGCCGGACCAGCGCCTCAAGCTGGAGGCCCTGCGCACCGACACGCAGACCTTCCGCGACGCGGTGGAAGCGCGCCGCAACCGCGTGGACGCGTTCTACAAGCAGCCCGCCGGCCACGTGGACCTGTGCAGCGTGCCGCTGCCGGTGCGCAGTGTGCCCGCGGAAAAATGAAACGGCGCGCCGTCGCCCGTGCAAGCGGGCGACGGCGACGGGCCTTCAGACCAGCGTCTTCAACGCGGAACGATCGAAATCGCGCAGGTCGGCGACATCGCCGGCGCGGATCTTGGAAACCCAGTGCGGATCGGCCAGGATCGCCCGGCCCACCGCGATCAGGTCGAACTCCTCGCGCTCCATGCGCCGTACCAGCTCCTCCAGCCCCACCGCGTGCGAGTGCTCACCGGCGAAGGCGCCGAGGAAGTCGCCGGACAAGCCTACCGAACCGACCGAGATGGTCGGCGCACCGGTCAGCTTCTTCGCCCAGCCGGCAAAATTCAGCCCCTGTTCGCCGTCCACTTCCGGGAATTCCGGTTCCCAGAAACGCCGCTGCGAACAGTGCAGGATGTCCGCGCCGGCCTCCACCAGCGGCACCAGCCACTGCGCCATTTCATCGGGCGTGACGGCAAGCCGCGCGCCGTATTGCTGCTGCTTCCACTGGCTGATGCGCAGGATGACCGGGAAGTCCGGCCCCACCGCCGCGCGCACGGCCTTGAGCACCTCGGCGGCAAAGCGCGAACGCTCGCGCAGCGTCGCCCCGCCCCAGGCATCGGCGCGGTGATTGGTGACCGCCCAGAAGAACTGGTCGATCAGGTAACCGTGAGCGCCGTGGACCTCGGCCACGTCGAAGCCCAACCGCTTTGCATCGGCGGCGGCACGGGCGAAGGCGGCAATGGTGTCGGCAATGTCTTCATCGCTCATCGCCACGCCATTGGCATCGTCCGGGCCGTTGAGGCCGGAAGGGCTCTCCACCGGCACCGGCGGCGCCCAGCCGCTGCTGCCCCGCGTGGCGCCGGTGTGCCACAGCTGCGGGCCCATCCGTCCACCGGCTGCATGCACCTCGTCGATCACCCGCTGCCAGCCGGCCAGCGCGGCCGGCCCGTGGAAAAACGGAATGGCCGGCTCGTTGCGCGCGGCCGGGCGGTCGATCACCGTGCCTTCGGACAGGATCAGACCGACGCCATCCTCGGCGCGTCGCCGGTAATACGCGGCAACGTTCTCGCCGGGCACGCCATCAGGCGAGAAGCAGCGCGTCATCGGCGCCATCACGATGCGGTCGGGCAGGTCGAGCGACTTGAAGCGGAACGGGCGGAACAGGACATCGGTGGCAACGGTCATGCGGCGGGCTCTGATTGCGTGAGCCTGCAAGCGTGGGTGCCGGACTGCGCCGAATCAATGCGCCCGGCGTCACCATGGGCAGAATGCAGCGATCCACCGCATGCGTGCCGTCCACGCGGCCCGTGCAAGAATCCACTCTCCCAAGCGAGGACTCCGCCATGCCCCTGCTGCACCTGCGCATCACCGGCACTGAAGACGACGTGCGCCTGCTGACCGACCTGCTCAACGACGTGGACGGCATCGAACGCATCGAGGAGATCGCCGACCTGATGCCGCACATGGACGACGAGGATTCCAGCTCGGCCGGCCTCAGCGACGACATCGGCCCGGGCACGCACGAGCTGGAAGTCGAAGTGCCGCATGCGGCGATGCTGGACAAGCTGCGCGACATCGTCGAAGCCGCCTCCGAGCGCTACGGGCTGGTGCTGGAAATCGACGACAACGATGTCTGAGCGGCGGCCGGCACGGCCTGTCGCCGGCTTACAAGCTGGCGCCGTCGAACTCGACGATCTTCAGCGCGGGCAGGTCCACCTCGGGCAGGCAGCGCACGTTGATGGCCACCATCGGCCCCTGCGGGCTTTCGCCCTCGCTGTGGGTGGCGATGCCGCAGGCCGGGCAGAAATGGTGCTTCAATGCGTGCTTGTGGAAGCTGTAGGTGGACAGCTCTTCTTCCGGCACCGAGAGCGCGAAAGCCTCGCGCGGCGCAAACCACAGCAAACCGCCGCGACGGCGGCACATCGAACAATTGCAGTCGCAGGCCTCGGTGATCGGCACCTCGGTGGCAACCTCGAAACGGACGCGGCCGCAATGGCAACTTCCCTGATAGTGCATGACGCTCTTCCTGTGACGGGGCGGCAAGGGTAAACGATCGGCACGCCGATGCCGCGCGCCCTGCCCTCGCCGTCAGGAAGCACCGCCCGCACGCGCAGCCGCCCCCTGAAAAATCGCAGGCGGGCCGACATGCGCCGCCCCGCCTGCCCCCCTTCCCCCGGGAAGAACCGGCCCGATCTGGATCAGGCCGTCATCAGCACCTTCATCGCCTTCTCGCGCGCGGCATTGCCGAACACCTCGTAGGCCTGTTCGATCTCGTCCAGCTTGAAGCGGTGCGTGACCAGCTTCTGCGGCTGCACCTTGCCGGCCTGCACCGTCTGCAACAGCATCGGCGTGCTGTAGGTGCTGACCAGGCCGGTGGTCAGGGTGATGTTGCGGATCCACAGTTTTTCCAGCGCCAGCGACACCGGCTTGCCGTGCACGCCGACGTTGGCGATGTGTCCGCCCGCGGCGATGATCTGCTGGCAGGTGTCGAACGTGGCCGGAATGCCCACCGCTTCGACCGACACGTCCACGCCCTTGCCGCCGGTCATCGCCATCACCTTCTCGACGGCCTTGCCGTCGCGCGCGTCGATCACGTCGGTGGCGCCGAACTGCCTGGAAACCTCCAGACGCTCCGGGTCCATGTCGATCATGATCACCCGCGAAGGCGAGTAGAACTGCGCGGTCAGCAGTACCGCCATGCCGATCGGGCCGGCGCCGACTACCGCCACCGTGTCGCCCGGCTTGACTTGCCCGGCCAGCACGCCGATCTCGAAGCCGGTGGGCAGGATGTCGCTGAGCATCACCAACGCTTCCGGGTCGGCTCTTTCGGGCACCGGGTACAGGCTGTTGTCGGCATGCGGGATGCGCACGTATTCGGCCTGGGTGCCGTCGATCGTGTGACCGAGGATCCAGCCGCCGTCGGTGCAGTGCGCGTACAGCTGCTTCTTGCAGTATTCGCACTTGCCACAGGAGGTGACGCAGGAAATCAGCACCTTGTCGCCGGGCTTGAAGTTGGCCACCGCCGAGCCGACCGCCTCGACCACGCCGACGCCCTCGTGGCCCAGCGTGAGGCCTTCCGGGACTTCGGGCACGTCGCCCTTCAGGATGTGCAGGTCGGTGCCGCAGATGGTGGTGTGGGTGACGCGCACGACGGCGTCGGTGGGTTTCAGTACGGCGGGCTTGTCCTTGTCTGCCCAGGCCTTCTTGCCTGGACCACGGTAAACGAGTGCTTTCATGCTGCAGCCTCCGGTAGTGGTTCCGCTGGAGTATCGACGAGGTTGCATTGCAGCAGTTTGATCAGGATCAAGCCTGTCCCGGGCGCCGCCGGGGGCCATTCACTCCACCGGATGCCCCGGGGCCGCGGCGACGAATCCGCCGGTCTGGCGTGTCCACAGCCGCGCATACAGGCCGCCGCGCGCAATCAGCTCGGCATGGGTGCCGGTTTCGACGATCCGGCCGCCGTCCATCACCACCAACCGGTCCATCCGCGCGATGGTGGAAAGCCGGTGCGCAATGGCGATCACCGTCTTGCCGGCCATCAGCGTTTCCAGGCTGTCCTGGATTGCGGCTTCGACCTCCGAATCCAGCGCCGAGGTGGCCTCGTCGAGCACGAGGATCGGCGCATCCTTCAGCAATACCCGGGCGATGGCGATGCGCTGGCGCTGGCCGCCGGAGAGCTTCACGCCGCGCTCGCCGACATGCGCGTCGTAGTCCTGCCGGCCTTCGCCGTCCACCAGCGTGTCGATGAAGGCATCGGCACGCGCCTTGCGCACGGCCTCGCGGATCTGCTCGTCGGTGGCGTCGGGGCGGCCGTACAGCAGGTTGTCGCGGATCGAACGATGCAGCAATGCGGTGTCCTGGGTGACCACGCCGATCTGCCGGCGCAGGCTTTCCTGGGTGACTGCGGCGATGTCCTGGCCGTCGATCAGGATGCGCCCGCGCTCCAGGTCGTACAGCCGCAGCAGCAGGTTGACCAGCGTGGACTTGCCCGCACCGGACGGGCCGACCAGGCCGATCTTCTCGCCGCCGCGAATGGCCAGGTCCAGCCCGGCGATCACTCCGCCCGCCTTGCCGTAGTGGAAGTGGATGCCCTCGAAATTCACCGCGCCCGCGTCGACCCGCAGCGGCACGGCATCGGCGCGGTCCTGCACGGTCAACGGCTGGGAGACGGTCTGGATGCCGTCCTGCACCGTGCCCACGTCCTCGAAGATGCCGTTGACCGTGTGCATGATCCAGCCGGACATGTTCTGGATGCGGATCACCAGCCCGGTGGCCAGCGTGATCGCGCCGACGCTCACCTGGCCGCGGCTCCACAGCCACAGCGACAACGCGCAAGTGCCGACGATCAGCAAGCCGTTGAGCACGATCAGCGAGGTATCCATCGCCGTGGTCACCCGCGTCATTGCCTGGTACTTGGCAGTCAACTGTCCAATCGCATCGCGCACGTAGCCCTGCTCGCGCCCGGCATTGGCAAACAGCTTGAGCGTGGGGATGTTGGTGTAGCCATCGACGATGCGCCCCATCGCCTTCGAGCGCGCGTCCGAGGCATGCCATGCGCTTTCCTTCATGCGCGGCACGAAGTGGAACATCATCGCCACGTAGGCGGCCACCCACAGCAGCAACGGCAACACCAGCCATGCGTCGGCCTTGGCGAACAGCCAGACCGCGCTGCCCACGTAGACGAGGATGTACCAGAGCCCGTCCACCATCTGCACGGTGGACTGGCGCAGCGACGCGCCGGTCTGCATCACCCGGTTGGCGATGCGCCCGGCAAAGTCATTTTGAAAAAACGCCAGGCTCTGGCGCACCACGTGGTTGTGCATCAGCCAGCGCAGGCGGTTGCTCAGCCCCGGCACCAGCGCCTGGTTGATCAGCAGGTTGTCCAGCCAGGTCAGCAGCGGCCGCAGCAGCAGCACCACGGCCGCCATCCACAGTAGGTCGCTGGCATGCTCGCGGAAGAACGCCGGCCCGGAGGCATCGATCATGTCGACGATGCGGCCGAGGTAATCGAACATCGCCACCTCGACCACCGCCAGCAGCAGCCCGGCCAGCAGCGTCGCCGCGAACAGCGGCCACACCGGCCGCAGGTAGAACAGGTAGAACCTCACCACCGTGCGCGGCGGCGTGCGCGCATCGGGCTCGGGGAAAACGTCGATCAGCGATTCGAACCAGCGGAACATGCGCGAGACGGGAAGCGGCAAGAGCCGGCAGTATCCCACTGCCGACGCCCGGCCCACCACGCGCGGCAACCTGCGTCAGCGCGATGGCGTCCCGCGTTCGTACCAGCCCTGCGTGAGGTTGACCATGCGGACCACGGACAGCATCACCGGCACTTCCACCAGCACGCCGACGACCGTGGCCAACGCCGCCCCGGAATGCAGGCCGAACAAGCCCACCGCCGTGGCGACAGCCAGTTCGAAGAAATTGCTGGCCCCGATCAATGCCGATGGCCCGGCCACGGCGTGCGCCACCCCGAGCCGACGGTTGAGCAGATAGGCCAGACCCGCATTCAAATACACCTGCACCACGATCGGCACTGCCAGCAGCGCGATCACGCGCGGCTGGGCGACTATCTGCCCGCCCTGGAAACCGAACAACAGCACCAGCATCGACAGCAGGGCCGCCAGCGATACCGGGCCGAGCCGGGCCTGCCATGCGTCCAGCCGGGCCGCCCCCCCGTGGCCGAGGACATGGCGTCGCAGCAAGCCGGCCACGACCACCGGCACCACGATGTAGAGCAGTACCGACAATGCCAGCGTGCCCCACGGCACCATGATCGACGACAAGCCCAGCAGCAGGCCCACCAGCGGCGCGAACGCCGGCACCATGATCGCGTCGTTCAGCGCCACCTGACTGAGCGTGAACGCGGCATCGCCGCGGCACAGCCGGCTCCACACGAACACCATTGCCGTGCAGGGCGCCGCCGCCAGCAGGATCAAGCCGGCGATGTAACCGTCTACCTGGCCCGCCGGCAACCACGGTGCGAACAGGCCGCGCAGGAACACCGTGCCCAGCACCGCCATCGAGAACGGCTTGATTGCCCAGTTGACCAGCAAGGTCACGCCGATGCCGCGCCAGTGGGTGCCCACCCCGCGCAGGGCGCCGAAATCCACCTTCATCAACATCGGCACGATCATCAGCCAGATCAGCCCGGCGACCGGCAGGTTGATGCTGGCCACCTGCATTGCCCCCAACACCGCAAAGGCGCGCGGGAACAGGTGTCCCAGCACGGTGCCCGCCGCGATGCAGGCCAGCACCCACAAGGTGAGGTAACGCTCGAACAAGCCCATGCCGCGTGCGTCCGCACTCATCGAACCGCCCTCTCCCCACCGGGCAACGCGGCGATCGCATCCAGCGCCGCCTTCAACGCCAGCGGGTCGTCCCAAGCGGCATCGGGCACGGCAAGCAGTGCGCGGATGCGTTCGCCGACGATCGCATGGGCGTGCTCGAATGCGGCCGCACGTCCGGCCTCGCCGACAGCTGCCGGGTCGGGCTGTCCCCAATGCGTGCGCACGAAATCGCCGAACACCACCGGGCAAGCCTCTGCCGCCGCCGCATCGCACACGGTCACCACCGCATCCAGCGCCGGCGCATCGGCGGCTGCAAACACGTCCCACGACTTGCTGTGCAACCCCGCGGCGGAAATGCCCGACGCACGCAACTGGGACAACGCCGCCGGATTCACTTGCCCGGCGGGGTGGCTGCCGGCGCTGAAAGCCTCGAACCTCGGCGCCCCCCATGCCCGCAGCGTGGCCTCGGCCAGGATGCTGCGCGCGGAATTGCCGGTGCACAGGAACAAGATGCGGTGCGGCATGGCATGTCTCCGATTCAGCAGCAATCGCCGCCGTTGGTGAAGCACTGCGTGCCGGGCGCGCCGGCGCAACAGTTGCGGGTCAGGTATGCGATCAGGGCGTTCATGCCGGCAAAATTTGCGCGATAGCAGACGAAGCGCCCGCGCTGCTCGCTGTCGGCCAGCCCCGCCAGCACCAGCTCGCGCAGGTGGAAAGACAGCGTGGCCGCCGGCACGTTCAGCGCTTGGGCAATGTCGCCCGCCATCCGACCGTCCACGCCGGCTTCCACCAGCAGGCGAAACGCGGCCAGGCGGGTGGCATGGGCAAGTGCGGACAGGGAAGCAAGCGCGGCCTTCGTTTCCATTTTTCCAAAATAATGGAAATGAAAGGTCTCGGCAACACCGGACAGCCGGACCATCGGCCTTGCGATTCATCGACGTGCCACGTGGTCCTGCGACATCCGGCCAACGCCGGTGGCAGCGGCGCCTGCGGGCGGGCAGACGCCGCCTGCCGTCGTCACCAGTTGGCGTTGAGCGAGACGCCGACGATGCGCGGTTCGTTGTAGACGGCCGCCATGTAGTTCTCGATCACGCCCTTGAGGTTTTTCTGGTTGGTGATGTTGCGGGCGAACAACGCCAGCTCCCATGCGCCGTAGCCGCCGCTGTAGCCCAGCTTCAGCCCGCCCTCGTGGTTGCCGCTGGCGTTGAACTCCTTCGAGTCGTACAGCACGAAACTGGTGTAGCCCTGCTTGTTCCAGTCGGTGGCGATGAAATACGCGCCGCCGTCGGCCACCGGGATGTCGTAGCGCGCGGCCAGATTGAGGTTGTACTTGGGCGCGTTGGGCAGCGGGTTGCCGTTGATCTGCGCATAGACGTTGCTGCCGATCCTGATCGTCGGGTCGTTGACCGTGCACACCACCACGCCGTTCAGTCCGCATACCTGCGCATACACGCGCTTGTCCTGGATCTCGCTGTGCAGCAGGCTCAGGCCGGCGGTCAGCGACAGATTCGGAACCGGCCGCCAATCCAGGTCGGCTTCCAAGCCGTAGGCGCGGGCCTTGTCGGCGTTGAACAGCACGCCGTTGCCGTTGGCATCGTTGCCGTTGAGCTGGATGTCGTCAACCGTGTAGGTGAAAGCCGTCGCATTCAAGCGCAGACGATGGTCGAACAGGTCGCTCTTGATGCCAGCCTCCCACGACAGGATGGTTTCCGAATCGGCGGTGGTGAAGTCCGCGTTGAACACCGCCGAGCGGCCCTGGATGGTCGGCCCGCGGAAGCCGCGCGCGACGCGCGCGTAGCCGCTCACCTCCGGCGTGAAGCGGTACATCGCGCTCAGGTCCCAGCTGGGCTGGGTATCGGACATCTTGACGTCGCGGCGACCCTTGTAGGTCACCGTGCCGGCCGCAGTGTCGGCGGTCTTGAGCAGGCGCGTGTGCTTGGAATCCTCGGTTTCGCGGAAACCGGCGGTGAAGCTCAGCCGGTCGCTCGCCTGCCAGCTGACCTGGCCGAAACCGGCCCACGAGGTGTTGCTGTTGCGCAGGCGCACCCAGTTGTTCGGGTTGTGCGCGGCAGTCTGCAGGAACCACGCCCGCTGATAGAAATCGGTGGTGTCGCGGCTGTCGAACCAGTACGCGCCCACCTGCCACTGCCATGCCGAATCGCCTTCGCTGGCCAGCCGCAATTCCTGCGTGTACTGGTCGAGGTCGCGCACCTGCCCCATCGACTGGCCATAGCCGTTCGGCACGCCGTTGTAGGGATAGTCGGCGGCGGCACCGCCATCGGTATCGCCGCGGCTGTAGCCGGAGGTGGTCTCGTAGGCATTGATCGAGGTGAGCGACATGTTGCCGAAGTCGTAGATCGCCTTCACCGAACCGCCATGGGTCTTGTAGGCCTGCGGGTTGTCGTCGGCCTCGTCGTAGGCCACCTTGTCGCGCGGCACGTCCACGGTGTTGGAGCCTTTCTTCAATGCGCCGCGCAGGAACAGCGTGGACGTGCCGTCGTAATCGCGGGTGTGCGCCGAGGCCAGCAGCGAGAAATTCCCGCTCGGCTTGAGCAGCAGCTGCAGGCGGGCGTTGCGGTCGTCGTAGCCGCCCATCGCGTCCTTCTTCGGCGTGCGGGTGCCATCGGCGCTCGGGCCGGAATAGGTGTTGTCCACCCAATCGTCGCGGTGCTGGTACAGGGCCGACACGCGGAAGGAAAGCACGTCGTTGACCGGCCCGCCGAAACCGCCGTCCACCGATACCGTGCCGTAACTGCCGTAGCTGGCGCTGACCTGGCCCTGCCAGGTGTCGCTCGGCTTGATGCTGTCGAACTTGACGATGCCGGCCGTGGTGTTGCGGCCGAACAGCGTGCCTTGCGGGCCGCGCAGCACTTCCACCTGGTCCAGATCGTAGACCGGGTTGGATTTCAGCACCACGTGTTCGAGCACCACGTCATCCTGGATGATCGACACCGGCTGCGAGGCGCCGAGATAGAAATCGATGTTGCCCAGCCCGCGGATGTAGAAGCGCGGGAA
>DMID01000051.1:13912-14115 GCA_003449195.1 Lysobacteraceae bacterium
CCCGCCGTGATCTGGCGCATCGCATCGCCCTGCATCACGCCCACCGACACCGGCACCTCCTGCAGGTTCTGCTCGCGTCGCTCGGCCGTGACGGTGACGGTGTCCAGCGAGGTGGCGCTGCCGGGCTCGCGCCGGGTGGATGCGGCCTTGTCCTGGAGGGCTGGCGCATCGTCGGCAAACGCGCCGCCGGCGGCGGCCAGCAG
>DMID01000183.1 GCA_003449195.1 Lysobacteraceae bacterium
TGGACTTGCCGATGCCCGGGTCGCCGCCGACCAGCACCACCGCGCCTTCCACCAGGCCGCCGCCCAGAACGCGGTCCAGCTCGCCGATGCCGGTGGACACGCGCGCCTGCTCGCTCTGCTGCACGTCCTTGAGCGCGGTGATCTTCGGCGGATCGACCTTGCCGGCCCAGCCGCTGCGGCGCGAGGCTGCCACCGCACCTGTGCCGGCAGCCCCCGGCGTGGCGCTTTCCAGCACGATCTGGCTCAGCGTGTTCCAGGCACCGCATTCGGTGCACTGCCCCTGCCATTTGCTGTACTCGGCTCCGCACTCGCCGCACACGTAGGCAATCTTCGCCTTGGCCATCGTCCCGCCGTTCCCTTTGTCCGAAGCGGCAAGGGTAATCGTGCGCCGTCGCCGAATGCGAGACGGCAGGCCGAAGCCTGCCGTCTCGTCGTCCCGCATCGGCTCAATTTCGCTCAACGCGCCTTGTACAACTCGGACAGGCGGTCCGGCTTGCCGTCCAGCCGCACCAGCGAGGGGTACAGCAGGCCGCCGTGGTAATCCACCTTCACCGTATCGATGTGGTCGAAGTTCTTGACCAGCAACTCGATCGGCGCGTTGCCGCCCTTGGCCGCAGTCACCGCGTCCTTCAGCACTTCGGGGCTGAACTCGCGGCCGTTGACGGCAACCAGCGACATGCTCGGCGCCAGCCCCGCCTTGAAGGCCGGGCTGTCCCACAACACGTCGCCGAGCTGGCCCTTGGAATCCACGGTCAGGCCCAGCGAATAGCTCAGGTTGGCCCCTTTGCTGCGCGCCTCTGCCGCCTCGTACGCCTTGTTCGGCTTGTCGGTGTACACCAGCTTCCAGCCGCTGGCGGCGATGCCGCCGATCAGCGAGCCGTGGCCATCCAGACGCTCGCGCAGGAAGCCGGCCCAGTCGTATTTGGCAATGCCGTCCAGGGTGGCGACCACGTCGTCGAAGGTGTACGGGTTCACGTCCCAGTCGCCGTCCTTCATGCCGAAGAAGGCCTTGGCGAAGTCGTCGATGGAACGCTTGTCGCCGGTCAATTCGCGCAGCTTGCCGTCCACTTCCAGCCACACCATCTGGCCGCCGGAGTAGTAATCCTCGCTCATCTGGTAATTGCGGTAGGCAAGCGGACGGCGCTGGGCGATGGTCGGGTCGTTGGTGGTGTCCTGCAAGGCGCGCCAAGCCAGGCCCGGACGGCCGCGGTCGTACGTGGCGGCGACATTGGCCAGCATGTCGCGCGCCTGATCGACGGTCCACAGACCGGAACGCGCGGCGATCACGTGGCCCCAGAACTGGGTCTGGCCCTCATACACCCACAGCAGGCTGTCGCCCATCGGCACGTTGAAGCTCGGCGTGGCCAGGTCGGCACCACGCCGGTACTTGCCGTCCCACGAATGATTGAACTCGTGCGCCAGCAGGTCGCGGCCCAGCCAGGTCTTGTCCCATTCGGTGAAATAGCCGGTGGCACCGCTGTTCTCGCTGGAACGGTGGTGTTCCAGACCGATGCCGCCCAGCTTGCCGGTCAAGGCCAGCAGGAACTCGTAGTGGTCGTAATGACGCGCGCCGTACAGCTTGTACATCTGCTGCACCAGCGCCTGATGGGTCTTGATCTGCTCGGGCTTGGCCGCGAGGAACTTGGGATCGTCGGCAAACACGTTCAGGTGCACCGGCACCTTCGCGCCCGGGTCCAGATCGATGCGCTTGTAGTACTTGCCCGCATACAAGGGCGAGTCGACCAGATCGTCGTAGTCGATCGGCTTGAAGGTCACCGTGTCGCCGGACTTGCTCTCGGTCTCCAGCGCGGTGGCATACGACCAGCCCGCCGGCAGCTTCACGCTGGCCTGCGCCTTGATGTTGCGGGCGTACACGCCGGCCGGATACAGCGAGTTGCTGTTCCACTGCAGGTTCAGCATTTCCGGGGTCATCACCACCCGGCCCTGATTGCCGCCCTGCGAGCTGAGGAACTTGAACTGCGCCACCACTTCGCTCGCCCCTTCCGGCACGTCGACGTGGAAGGCATAGACGTCGAACTGGTCGCGCGTCCACGGGATCGTCTTGCCGTTGGCGGTGACCACGAGGCCGGCCAGCTTGTCGACCGCCCCCGTCGGCGAATGGTTGCCCGGAATCCACTGCGGATACAGCAGGGTCAGCGGGCCGGGCTTGGCCGGCACGGTGGCCTTGACGCGGAACACGCGGCGGGCGATGTCGGTGGCATCCACGTCGATGCGCAGCAGGCCCGGCTGCGGCACGTCTTGCGGTGGCGGGGTCTGGGCCGATGCCCACGGCGCAATGGCCAGGGCGAGCAGCAGGACGGCAGGCATTTTCATCCGGGGAAACTCCAGCAGGCAGGGGAACCCTCCGATGCTAGCGCTCCGCCCGGCCGCGCCCGCATGCCATTGGTCATCCATCGGTCATGAGCGGATTGCGGAAACCACGCTTTGCCCGGCCCGTGATGGCCTGACCGACCACGGCGGCTAGCTGTCACGCGCCGATTGCGAAGCCCCCTGGTATCGAAGCCGGACCCGCCGCTCGTCGACCGCCACGCGCCACGCGCCGTAGGCCACCAGCAAGGCCAGCCCGTACCACGTCAGCAGGTAGCTCAGGTGGCTGTTGCGGAACGTCGTGACCGTCAAGCCGCCGCGCGGCCAATGGTCACGGCCATCGGCCGGCGCGGTGTCGGCGGCATCGATGAAATACGGGGCGACGGCACCGAACTGCCCCGCCGCCGCGATGGCCTGCACGTCGCGCGAGTACCAGCGCCCTTGTGCCGGCTGGTTCTTGCGCAGGAACGCGCCGCCCGGTTCGCTCAATCGCAGCAGGCCGGAGACCGTCACCGTCGCGCCATCGGCTTCGGCATCGCCCGCTGGCGGTTGCCATGAAGCCGCCGGCACGAAGCCGCGGTTGACCAGCACGGTCCAGCCTTCGCGCGTGCGCAGCGGCACCAACCGCCAGAAACCCGGGCCGAACCGGGTCACGGCCTGCACGTTGACGGCGCCGGCCAGATACCGGCCTTCGACGCGCACGTGCCGGTATTCCTGTTCTCCCGCCACGAAGCCCGGCCATGCCGCCGGCCCGGGCGCGGCCACCGCAGGCGCATGCACGCGCTGCTCGACACGGGCGATCAAATCGAGCTTCCACGCACGACGCTCCAGCTGCCATGTGCCGAGGGCGACGAACAGGATGAAGAAAAACGCAAAAAAAACGCCCACGCCGATCAGCGTGGACGTTTTTCTCGGCTTGCCGACATCACCCCGCATCAGCAGCGATGCCCGGACGCGGCCACACGAGAAACGCTCATCCGGCTCACGGACCGTGCAGGATTTCCTGCGGCGTCATCGGCGGCATCATGTTGGTGTTCATGTGGTGCATGACCCACAACGAGCCGCCCACGGCAATCAGCACGAGGATGGCGGTGAAGATCAGCGCGAGCATGTTCCAGCCGCCCTCGGACTTGGTGTTCATGTGCAGGAAGTACACCATGTGAACGACGATCTGCACGATCGCGAAGGCCAGAATCACATAGGCGGTGGTCGCCGGGCTCGGCAACACCTTGCCCATCACCAGCCAGAAGGGAATGGCGGTGAGGATCAGCGACAGGACGAAGCCGATGACGTAACCGCGCATGCTGAAGTGCGGGATCTGGGCACCGTGGTCGTCGTGGTCGTGGGTGGTCTGCGTGTCGGGATGGCTCATTACAGGACTCCCATCAGGTAGACGAAGGTGAACACGGCAATCCACACCACGTCGAGGAAGTGCCAGAACATGGACAGGCACATCAGGCGACGCTGGTTGGCGGCCGTCAAACCCAGCTTGCCGACCTGGAACAGCAGCGTGACCAGCCAGACGATGCCGAAGGTCACGTGCAGGCCGTGGGTGCCCACCAGCGTGAAGAACGAGGACAGGAAGGCACTGCGCCCCGGCCCGAAGCCCTCGTGGATCAGGTGCTGGAATTCGTAGATTTCCAACACGAGGAACACGAGGCCGAACAGGCCGGTGATCGAGAGCCAGCCCAGCACGCCGCTCTTGCTGCCCTGCTGCATCTTGATCATCGCGATGCCGTAGGTGATCGAGGACAGCAGCAGCATCAGCGTGTTGACCGCCACCAGCGGCAACTCGAACACCTCGGCCCCGGACGGGCCGCCGGCATAGTTGCGGCCGAGCACGCCGTAGGTGGCGAACAGGCTGGCGAAGATCAGGCAGTCGCTCATCAGGTAGATCCAGAACCCGAGCAGGGTCCCGTTCTCCGTGTGATGCGTGCCCTTGAGGTCGAAATACCCGCGCGGAGCGCCCGCAGTGGTCGTTGCGATATCAGACATGGGTGCTGGCCAGTTGTTGGGTGCGCGCATTCTCGGTGGCGAGGACATCCTCGGCCGGGATGTGGTAATCGCGATCGTAGTTGAAGGTGTGATAGATGGCCGAGGCAATCAACGCCACGAAGGAAATCGCGGCCAGCCACCATACGTGCCAGATCATCGCGAAGCCGAACACCGTGCTGATCCCGGCCAGCACCACGCCGGCGGCGGTGTACCTGGGCATGTGGATCGGCAGGAAGCCGCCGGTCGGACGCGTGTAGCCGTGCTGCTTCATGTCCCACCACGCGTCGATGTCGTGCACGACCGGGGTGAAGGCGAAGTTGTAGGCCGGCGGCGGCGAGGACGTGGACCACTCCAGCGTGCGGCCATTCCACGGGTCGCCGGTGACATCGCGCAGCTTGTCCTTGTTGCGGATGCTGACGAACACCTGCACGAGGAACGCGCCGATGCCGCAGGCCACCAGCACGGCACCGAAGGCCGCGATCAGGAACCACTTCTGCAACGACGGGTCGTCGAAGTGGCTCATGCGACGGGTGACGCCCATCAGGCCCAGCACGTACAGCGGGGTGAAGGCGAACCAGTAGCCGGCCAGCCAGAACCAGAACGACACCTTGCCCCAGAACGGATCGAGCTTGAAGCCGAAGGCCTTCGGGAACCAGTAGTTGATGCCGGCGAACACGGCAAACACCACGCCGCCGATGATCACGTTGTGGAAGTGGGCCACCAGGAACAGGCTGTTGTGCAGGGCGAAGTCGGCCGGCGGCACCGCCAGCATCACGCCAGTCATGCCGCCGACGGTGAAGGTGACCATGAAGCCCAGCGTCCACAGCATCGGCACGTCGAAATGGATGCGCCCGCGGTACATGGTGAACATCCAGTTGAACATCTTCACGCCGGTCGGAATGGAGATGATCATCGTGGTGATGCCGAAGAACGTGTTGACGCTGGCACCGGAGCCCATGGTGAAGAAGTGGTGCAGCCACACCAGGTACGACAGGATGGTGATGCACACCGTGGCATACACCATCGAGGTGTAGCCGAACAGGCGCTTGCGGCTGAAGGTGGCCACGACCTCGGAGAAGATGCCGAAGCACGGCAGCACGAGGATGTAGACCTCCGGGTGGCCCCAGATCCAGATCAGGTTCACGTACATCATCGGGTTGCCGCCGAAGTCGTTCGTGAAGAAATGGGTGCCCAGATAGCGATCCATCGTCAGCAGGAACAGCACCGCCGTCAGGATCGGGAACGAGACGATGATCAGCACGTTGGTGCACAGCGATGCCCAGCAGAACACCGGCATCTTCATCAGGTTCATGCCCGGGGCGCGCATCTTGAGGATGGTCACCAACAGGTTGATGCCCGACAACGTCGTGCCGACGCCGGCGATCTGCAGCGACCAGATGTAATAGTCCATGCCGACATCAGGGCTATATTCCAGCCCCGACAGTGGGGCAAAGGCCAGCCAGCCGACCTTGGCGAATTCGCCGATGAACAAGGACAGCATCACCAGCACCGCGCCCGAGGCGGTCATCCAGAAGCTGAAGTTGTTCAGGAACGGGAACGAGACATCGCGCGCGCCGATCTGCATCGGCACCACGTAGTTCATGAACCCGGTGACGAAAGGCATCGCCGCGAAGAAGATCATGATCACGCCGTGGGCGGTGAACACCTGATCGAAGTGGTGCGGCGGCAGATAGCCCATGTTGTCGCCGAAGGACATCGCCTGCTGCGCGCGCATCATGATCGCGTCGGCGAAGCCGCGCAGGAACATGACCAGCCCCAGCACCATGTACATGATGCCGATCTTCTTGTGGTCGATGCTGGTGAACCACTCCTTCCACAAGTAGCCCCACAGGCGGTACTTGGTCAGGATGGCCAGCACTGCGAGGCCGCCGACGGCGACGCCGCAGAAGGTGGCGATCAGGATGGGCTCGTGAAACGGCAGGGACTCCCACGTCAGCCGCCCCAGGAATGGATTGTTGGAGATTGTGGACATCTTGCTTCCCAGTAGTCGGATGCGGATGGCTTGCAGGCCGTCGGGCGTTACTTGGCGGAATCGGCGGCGGCCGGCGCGGGCTCGGCCTCATGCATGTCGTGCATGCCGGCCATGTCATGCATGTCGTGTGCGGCAGCCTCGCCGTCGCCGTGCGCTTCCATGGCAGCGGCATGGCTGGCGGCCCCCATGTAGTGGCCGCCGGTGCAAGGCACGGACGCATCCACGCACATGCGCAGCACCGCGTCGTAAAGACCCTTGTCCACGCTGCCGAAATACTGCACGGGCTTGGCCACCACGGACTGTTCGTCGTAGGGGCGCTGCGGATCCTTCAGGGCTTCCATCGACAGGAACGCATTGCGGTCCAACCCGTCCTTGCCGGCCTTTACCTTGTCCAGCCACTGCTCGAAGCCGGCCTCGTCCACGCCATGGAACTTGAAGCGCATGCCGGAGAAATTGGCACCGCTGTAATTGGCGGAGAAGCCCTCGTACTCGCCCGGCTTGTTGATCACCGCGTGCAGCTTGGTCTGCATGCCCGGCATCGAATAGATCTGGCCGGCCAGTGCGGGGATGAAGAACGAATTCATCACGGTGGTGCCGGTGATGCTGAACTCGATCGGGCGATCGACCGGTGCGGCCAGCTCGTTGACCACCGCCACGCCCTGTTCCGGATAGATGAACAGCCAGCGGTCGCGCATCGCCACTACCTGCACCTGCAGCGGCTTGACGTCGGTGGGGATCGCGCGCCCTTCGCTGATGCGCTCGAGCGGACGGTAGGGGTCCAGCCGGTGCGTGTAGATCCAGGTCAGCGACGCCAGGATGATGATGATGACGATCGAAGCACCCCACGCGACGAATTCCACCTTGTTGGAGTGGTGGAACTCGGGTTCGTAGGTGGCCTCCTCGTTCGAGGCCCGGTAACGCCAGGCGAAGAACAGGCTGAGCCCGATCACCGGCACGATGATGACCAGCATCAGCAGGAAGGCCACGGTGATCAGGTGCGCCTGCTGGGCGGCCATGTCGCCGGAAGGCTTGAGCACGACGCCGCTGCAGCCCGTCAACAAGGCTCCGAGGAGCGGCAACGACCATGCGCGCGCGGGCGACACGAACTTCTTGGGAATCATGTTCGATCCGGTTTCAGTGGATGTCGAAGGCATCAGCTCCGCCCCGTCGTGCCTCGTGCGAGGCCAGCCGCAGGCACGTGCCAGAGGCTCGACAGACGTCACTGTATGTTCATTTTACGCGCCAAGCCCGCCTTAAATAAAGTGTCGGCATCAGTCATTGATCGTGGACATTGCACATACGAAAAAACCGGACAGGAAAGCCCTGCCCGGTTTCTCGTTTTTTGCCTGGTGCCGGAAATAGGAATCGAACCTACGACCTACGCATTACGAATGCGCCGCTCTACCAACTGAGCTATTCCGGCGGGGGACGCGATTGTAGGGGGCCATCTACTGCGCGGTCAATCGACAAGCCGCACGCGCAACTCCTTGGGCAGGGCGAACACCATCGATTCGGGCTCCCCATCCAGTTCGGCCACGTTGTCGGCGCCCAGTTCGGCCAAGCGGGCAATCACGCCCTGCACCAGCACGTCCGGCGCGGAAGCCCCCGCCGTGACGCCGATGGCGCGGCGCCCCTCCACCCACTCCGGCCGGATTTCGGCCGCGCCGTCGATGAGATGGGCCTGCACGCCTTCGCGCTGGGCCAGTTCGCGCAGGCGATTGGAATTGGAGCTGTTCGGCGAACCGACCACCAGCACCAGGTCGCAATGCCGCGCCAGATCGCGCACCGCATCCTGCCGGTTCTGGGTGGCATAGCAGATGTCGTCGTTCTTCGGCCCTTGCAATGCAGGGAATTTCGCCCGCAAGGCCTCGATCACGCCGATGGTGTCGTCCACCGACAGCGTGGTCTGGGTGGTGTAGGCAAGATTGCCGGGCTGCGCCACCTGCAACACGGCCACGTCGTCGGTGTCTTCGACCAGATAGATGTGCCCGGCACCGGATTCGCGGTTCCACTGCCCCATCGTGCCCTCGACCTCGGGATGGCCTTCGTGGCCGATCAGCACCACGTCGCGGCCGGCACGGCAATGGCGCGCCACTTCCAGATGCACCTTGGTGACCAGGGGACAGGTTGCATCGAACACCTTCAGACCGCGCCGATCGGCCTCGGCACGCACCGATTGGGCCACGCCGTGTGCGCTGAAGATGACGGTATTGCCGTCCGGCACTTCGTCCAGTTCCTCGACGAAGATCGCGCCGCGCTGCTTGAGGTCTTCGACCACGAAGCGGTTGTGCACCACCTCGTGGCGCACGTAGATCGGCGCACCGAGCGTTTCGATTGCGCGCTTGACGATCTCGATCGCGCGGTCCACGCCGGCGCAGAAACCGCGGGGATTGGCCAGCAAAACCTGCATGTCAGCCCTTCGCCTGTCTGGAGCGGCCGTCGAACAGGCCGAACAAGGCGATGCCGATCGCTCCGCACACGATGGCCGAATCGGCCACGTTGAACGAAGGCCAGTAATGGTCGCCCACGTACCACTGGATGAAATCCACCACATGGCCGTGGATGAGCCGGTCGATCACGTTGCCCAGCGCCCCGCCGATCACCAACGCGTACGGCAGGGCCGTGCGCCAGTCGCCGCGCGGCGTGCGCGACAGCCACCATGCCATCAGCCCGCTGATGGCCACGGCCAGCGCAGTGAACAGCCAGGTCTGCCAACCGCCGGCATCGCTGAGGAAACTGAAGGCCGCGCCGGTGTTGTAGGTGCGATACCAGTTCCAGAACCCGTCGATGACCGGCACCGCGCGGAACTCCGGCAGGCTGGCAAGCACCCAGGCCTTGCTTGCCTGGTCCAGGCCGATGACCGCCGCGGACAGCAACAGCCACACCAGTGCGTTCGGCTTGACCCGCGCGCCGGCCATCATCAGAACCACCGCCGGTCTTCGCCGGCGCCGTCGATGTTGTCCACGCAGCGCCCGCACAACTCGGGATGCTGCGCATGCGCGCCCACGTCGGCGCGGTGCTGCCAGCAGCGCACGCACTTGGGCTTGTCGGTCGGCCGCGCCAGCACGAACACCTCGTCGGCCTCCACCGGCGACACGCTCACGTCGCCGCTGATGAACAGGAACCGCAGCTCATCGGCCAAAGGCTGCCAGCGCGCGGCCAGCTCCGCATTGGCCGACACTTCGATCTCGGCATCCAGCGCGGCACCGATCACGCCATTGGCACGCATCGGCTCGAGCACTTTGGCCACCTGTTCGCGCAGGGCCAGCAGGCGGTCGAAATCGGCAGCCGACAGCGGCGCATCGGCCGGCAGCGGCGCCAGGCCGTCGTACCAGGTGGCGAACAGCACGTTGGCCTCGCGCTTGCCCGGCAGGTAAGCCCACAATTCGTCGGCGGTGAAGCTCAGGATCGGCTCGATCCAGCGCACGAACGCCTCGCTGATGCGGTACATCGCGCTCTGCGCCGAGCGCCGGCCGCGCGAATCCTCGGCCATGGTGTAGAGCCGGTCCTTGGTCACGTCCAGATACAGCGAACCCAGATCCACGCTGCAGAAATTCAGCAGCGTCTGCACGATGGTGGCGAAGTCGTAGTCGTCGTAGGCGGCCTTGATCTTCTCCTGCACTTCCCACGCGCGATGCACGATCCAGCGGTCCAGCGCCACCATGTCCTCCAGCGGGCGCAGGTCACGGGCAGGATCGAAGCCGTTGAGGTTGGCCAGCAGGAAGCGCGCGGTATTGCGGATGCGGCGGTAGGCGTCGGCGGTGCGCTTGAGGATCTCCTGCGACAGCGACATCTCGTTGCTGTAATCGGTGGAGGCGATCCACAGGCGCAGGATGTCCGCGCCGAGGTTCTTCATGATGTCCTGCGGCTCGATGCCGTTGCCCAGCGACTTGGACATCTTGCGACCGTGCTCGTCCACGGTGAACCCGTGGGTCAGGCACTGCCGGTACGGCGCGGCCTTGTCGATGGCGATGCCGGTCAGCAGCGAGGACTGGAACCAGCCGCGATGCTGGTCCGAACCTTCCAGATACAGATCCGCCGGCTTGCCCAGGCCACGCTCGAGCAGCACGCCTTCGTGGGTGACGCCCGAATCGAACCAGACATCGAGGATGTCGGTCACCTTGTCGTACTGACCGGCCTCATCGCCCAGCAGTTCGGCCGCATCCAGCGCGTACCACGCGTCGATGCCGTCCTTCTCCACCCGGTCGGCCACCTGCCGCATCAGCTCCACGCTGCGCGGGTGCGGCTCGCCGGTTTCCCGATGGATGAACAGCGCAATCGGCACACCCCAGGTGCGCTGGCGCGAGATGGTCCAGTCCGGCCGGCCTTCCACCATCGAGGTGATGCGGTTCTGGCCCCAGGCCGGATACCACGTCACGCCCTTGATCGCCTCCAGCGCATCGCTGCGCAGATGAGCCTGCTCCATCGAGATGAACCACTGCGGCGTGGCACGGAACGCGATCGGCGTCTTGTGCCGCCAGCAGTGCGGGTAGCTGTGCACGATTTTCGCGAAGGCCAGCAGCGCGCCGTTGCCGCGCAGCACGTCGACGATGGCGTCGTTGGCCTTCCAGATGTGCATGCCGGCCAGCACCGTGTCGCCGGCCGGCGGCGTGGACGGCAGATAGACGCCGCGCCCGTCCACCGGGTTGAGCTGGGCGGCGGTGTACTTGTCGATCAGGCCATAGGCCTTGCCGACCACGTAGTCGTCCTGGCCGTGCCCGGGCGCGGTATGCACGGCGCCGGTGCCGTCCTCGGCCGAAACGTGCGCGCCGAGAATGACCGGGATGTCGCGTTCACCGTAAAACGGATGCGCCAGCACCGCGCCTTCCAGCGCGGCACCGGACAGCCGTCCGTGCACCGCCATGTCGGTGATGCCGTAGCGCTGCAGCGCGCGCGCGGCCAGCGGTTCGGCCAGCACCAGCCAGCGGCGCTTGCCTTCGTGCAACGGGCCATCGACCAGCACGTATTCCAGCTCCGGGCCCAGCGTGACCGCCAGCGAAGCCGGCAGCGTCCATGGCGTGGTGGTCCAGATCGGCACCGAGATCTGGACACCCTCGGGCAATTCAACGCCGAAGCGCCTGGCCAGCGCCGCGCTGTCACGGGCGACGTAGGCCACGTCGATGGCCGGCGATTCCTTGTCCTGGTACTCAATCTCGGCTTCGGCCAGCGCCGAACCGCAGTCGAAACACCAGTGCACCGGCTTCACGCCGCGGCTCAGGTGGCCGTTGGCGATGATCTTGGCCAGCGCACGGATCTCGTTGGCCTCGAAACGGAAATCCAGCGTCTTGTACGGGTTGTCCCAATCGCCGATCACGCCCAGCCGCTTGAAGCCGGTGCGCTGCAGGTCGATCTGTTCGGACGCGTATTCGCGGCACTTCTGGCGGAACTCGGCCGCGTCGAGCTTGACCCCGACCTTGCCCCACTTCTTCTCGATGGCGATCTCGATCGGCAGGCCGTGGCAATCCCAGCCGGGGATGTAGGGCGCATCGAAACCGGCCATGTGCCGCGACTTGACGATGATGTCCTTGAGCACCTTGTTGACCGCATGACCCAGGTGCATCGCGCCATTGGCGTAAGGCGGGCCATCGTGCAGCACGAAGCGCGGCCGGCCGGCGGCGTGCTTGCGCAACTGGCCGTACAGGTCCTGCGCATACCACTGCTCGAGCATGCCCGGCTCGCGCTTGGGCAGGTCGCCGCGCATCGGGAAATCGGTGGCAGGCAAATGGAGGGTGGATTTGTAGTCTTGGCTCACGACTGTCTCTGCCGTCACGCGGCTTCAATGGTGGAATCCGCGCCCGTCGGCACGGAGGCTTGCGCATCGGCAAGCAGGGTGCGCGCCTGTTCGGCGTCGCGGTGCATCTGTTCGGTCAACGCTGGCAGGCCGTCGAACTTCAGCTCGTCGCGCAGCTTGGCAACGAACTCGACCTCGATGTGGCGCCCGTACAGGTCGCCGTGGAAATCGAAAAGATGGGCTTCCAGCAGGGGCTCCACGCCCTCCACCGTCGGCCGCGTGCCGAAGCTGGACACTGACGGCCACGGCTGCCTATCCACGCCATGCACGAGCGTGGCATAGATGCCGGCCAGGGCCGGCGTCTTCGGGAACCGCAGGTTCGCGGTGGGAAAACCGAGCGTGCGTCCGAGCTGCTGACCATGCACCACACGCCCGCCGATGGCATAAGGGCGCCCGAGCAGCGCGGCGGCATGCCCGAACTGGCCGGCCTTCAGGTAGTCGCGGATGCGGGTGCTGGAAATGCGCTCGCCATGCCCGTGGATCGGCGCGATTTCATGCGCGGAAAACCCCAATTGCGTGCCCAGCGCCTGCAACAGCGCCAGATCGCCTGCCCGCCCCTTGCCGAAGCGGAATTCAGGGCCGACCCAGACTTCACGGGCGGCGAGCCGGCGCGCCAGCAACTCGCCGACGAAGTCTTCCGCCGTCATTGCCGCCAACCGGGCATCGAAACGCAGCAGGCCGATGCCGTCGACGCCCAGCGCCTGCAAGCCTTCGACCTTGGCGCGCGGCAGCGTCAACCGGGGCGGCGACGCGATGCCGGCCCGCGCGGCGAAGAACTCGCGCGGCAAAGGCTCGAAACTCAGGGCCACC
>DMID01000138.1 GCA_003449195.1 Lysobacteraceae bacterium
GTGCTGATCGACTTCCCGCACCGGGACATGAAATCGGTGGGCCTGGTCACCCGCGTCATCAAGGAACAAGGCACCGGCCGCGAGCTGGCGGCGGTGTACGTGCCGACCACGCCCAACCCGACCTCCGGCTATCTGGAAATCGTGCCGGTGGAACTGCTGACGCCCACCGACTGGACGGTGGACCAGGCGATGAACTTCATCATCTCCGGCGGCGCGGTCGCACCGACCACGGTGCCCTTCACCCGCGCGGGCGAACGCGCGGGTGAAAACCAAGCTCAACCCCCTGCAAGCGAACGCGCCGGCAAGCGTACGGACGGACACGCGGAAACACCGTCGGCAGACGAGCACTGAGCGATGCATCCGGTCGAGCGCACCCTCGACGACCGCGCGGTCCGGCTGTTCATCGCGCTGGCGGCGTTCTTCTGCGTCAACGCGGTGCTGGCCGAATTCATCGGCGTGAAGATCTTCGCGCTGGAAGACACCCTCGGCATCGCGCCGCTGGACTGGAACCTGTTCGGCCAGACCGGTTCGCTCAGCTTCACCGCCGGCACCCTGCTGTGGCCGGTGGTGTTCATCATGACCGACACCATCAACGAGTTCTTCGGCCGTCGCGGCGTGCAGTTCATCTCGTGGGTGGCGGTAGGCCTGATCGGCTACGGCTTCGTGTTCGCCTACGCGGCCATCCATCTCGCCCCGGCGAGCTGGTGGGTAGGCGCGGCGCAGGCGCAGGGCGTGCCGGACTACCAGGCCGCGTTCTCGGCGATCTTCGGCCAGGGCATGTGGACCATCGGCGGCTCGCTGGTGGCTTTCCTCGTCGGCCAGCTGATCGACGTGGCGGTGTTCCATCACATCCGCAAGCGCACCGGCGAAAAGCACGTGTGGCTGCGCGCCACCGGTTCGACGGCGGTATCGCAATTGGTGGACAGCTTCGTGGTGATCTGGATCGCCTTCGTGCTCGGCCCGCAGCACTGGCCGACCTCGCAGTTCCTGGCCGTGAGCACGGTCAACTACGTCTACAAGATGGCCTTCGCGGTTGCGCTGATCCCCTTGCTGTACCTGATGCGACGCGGCATCACGCGCTATCTCGGGCAGACGCGTGCCGCGCGGCTGCGCGAAGAGGCGGCGGCCGACTGAGCCATGCAGGCCGGCAACAACGCGTATTCACGCAGCTGAGCCGACACCAACGCGGCATGTCGCGCATTGTCGCAATCGCTGGCCGGCGGCGACGCAATCGGGCAAAGTCCACGGCTGCGTTTTCCCGGAGTTGCCGATGTCGTCGTTCCTGCTGCGCCCCCTGACCGCCCTGCTCGCCGTGATCGTGCTGGCCACGTCGATACCGGACGCAGCGGCGGCCAACAAGAAAAAGCCGGCGGCAAGCAGCACCAAGAGCAGCCAGACCCATGCCGGCAAGGCCGCATCCGCAAAGTCCACGGGCAAATCCTCCGGCGGCAAGGGGACGGCCAAGGGCAAGGCCGGCGCTTCCAAGTCATCGCCCGCCAAGGCCAAGGCAAGCACGTCCGGGAAATCGAAGAACGCGCGCAACGCCGCCGACGCGCGGCATGCGACTCCGGCGCCGCGCCGCGCCCCGCGTCCAGCCAAACCGCTGGACAAGACCATGCTGCTGTCGCAGCTGTATGCCAACTATCGCGAAGCTTCGCTGCAGCTGAACCCGCTGCAGGCCACACTGCAAGGCGATACCCGCTTCGACGACCAGCTCCCCGATTACCTGTCCGCCGATTTCCGCGCGCGCAGCCACGCCTTCACCGAGGAATGGCTGGACAAGGCCGAAGCCATCGGCCCGGACGGGCTGCAGGGCCAGGATCTGCTGAGCTACGAAATTTTCGTCCACGACGCCCGCACCGCGCTGGAAGGCGAGCGTTACCCCAACTGGATGCTGCCGATCAACCCGTACACCAACATCGCCTCGGTGGTGGTGATGCTCGGCTCCGGCGCGGGCGCGCAGCCTTTCGTCAACGTGCGCGATTACGACAACTGGCTGCGGCGTGCCGAGCAGGTGCCGGCATTGTTCGATCAGGCCATCGCCAACATGCGCGAAGGCATCGCTGCCGGCGTGACCCAGCCGCGCTCGATGATGGAACAGGTGTTGCCGCAACTGGACGCGATGATCCGCCCGGCTGCGGAGCAGACGCTGTTCTGGACGCCGATCAGCGCGATGCCGGCCGACATCCCCGCCGCCGACCGCAGCCGCCTCACCGCAGCGTATCGGCAGATGATCGATACCCGCCTGATGCCGGCCTACCGGCGTCTGCGCGGCTTCATCGCCAACGAATACCTGCCGGCTTGCCGCGGCAGCACCGGCCTGTCCGCCCTGCCCAACGGCGCGGCGTGGTATGCGTGGAACGTGCGCCAGGCCACCACCACCTCGCTGTCGCCGGACGAGATCCACGCACTCGGACTGGCCGAAGTCGCACGCTTGCGCGGCGACGTTGCCGAGGTCATGAAGCAGTTGCGCTTCCGCGGCGCGATGCCGAAGTTCTTCCGCTACATGCGCACGGACAAACGCTTTGCCTATGCCTCGGACACGGCGCTGATCGACCGCTACCGCATGCTGCAGGCCAGCGTGGCGCGCAGCGTGCCTTCGCTGTTCTCGCTGCGCCCGGAAACCGCGCCGGACATCCGCGCAGTCGAGCCGTACCGCATCCATACGGCGGCAGCCCTGTCCTATGTGCCGCCGGCCGTGGATGGCAGCCGCCCCGGCCTGCTCTACGTCAATGCCGGCGACCTGGCCAGCCGCCGCACCTGGGAAGCCGCACCGTTGTACCTGCACGAAGCCGTGCCCGGCCACCACGTGCAACTCGGCCTGCAGCAACGGCTCAAGGGCCTGCCGACCTTCCGCCGGCTCGGTGGCGAAACCGCCTTCGTCGAGGGCTGGGGCCTGTACGCCGAAACTCTGGGGCAGGACCTGGGCCTGTACCGCGACCCCTACGACCGCTACGGCTATCTCCAGGACGAATTGCTGCGTTCGGCACGGCTGGTGGTGGACACCGGCCTGCACGCCAAGGGCTGGACCCGCGAACAGGCAATCCGTTACCTGCTCGACAACACCGATGCCAGCCAGGACGACGCCACCGCCGAAGTCGAACGCTCCATGGCGATGCCCGGCCAGGTGCTGGCCTACAAGGTCGGCGAGCTGCGCTTCATCGCGCTGCGCGAAAAGGCCCGGGCTGCGCTCGGCAGCCGTTTCGACGTGCGCGACTTCCATGCCGAAGTGCTGAAGGACGGCTCGATGCCGCTGGACGTGCTGGACACCAAGGTCGAGCGCTGGATCGCCGAACGCGCGGCAAGCCCGGCCGCCACGGAGGCGGCTCCCGCCGCCCCATCCGCACAGTGATCGGCCTCGTGCATTGACGCTGCGGGCAGCGCTCGGGCACGGTGGCCTCCCCTGCCGGAGATATTGCCGATGCCCGCCATGCCGCCGCGCTCACCGTTTCGCCTTGCATGCCGATGGCTGCTGGCGCTGGTCATGCTGCCCGTCGCCGTCCAGGCGGCCGATCAGGGCGCCACGCCCGACGCACGCATCGACGCGCTGATGCAGCGCTACGCCGGCAACGTGCCCGGCGCCTCGGTGCTGGTGATCAAGGACGGCAAACCGGCCTTCCGCAAGAGCTACGGCATGGCCGAGCTGGAAACCCGGCGCGCCGCCGGCCCCGACACGCATTACCGGCTGGCCTCGATCAGCAAGCAGTTCACTGCGGCGGCCATCCTGCTGTTGGCCGAGGACGGCAAGCTGTCCATCGACGACCCGGTGAAGAAATGGCTGCCGAGCCTGCCGCCAGCCGCCGACCCGATCACCATCCGCGAGCTGCTCAGCCACACCGGCGGCCTGATCGACTACGAAGACCTGATGCCGGCCGACCAGACCTGGCAACTGCACGACATCGACGTGCTGCACCTGCTGGAAAAGGAAAACCGGCTGTATTTCGCGCCGGGCACCGATTACCGCTACAGCAACGGCGGCTACGCGCTGCTGGCACTGATCGTCGGCAAGGCCTCGGGGCAGGACTTCGCCAGCTTTCTGCGTCAGCGCATCTTCCTGCCGCTGGGCATGAGCGGCACCTACGCCCATCAGGACGGCGTGGACACCGTGCCCGAGCGCGCCTACGGCTACAGCGAAATCGACGGGCGCTGGCAGCGCACCGACCAGAGCAGCACCAGCGCGGTGCTCGGCGACGGCGGCATCTATTCCTCGGTGGACGAACTGGCCAGGTGGGACGCCGCGCTGTACGACGGCCGCCTGCTCAAGCCGTCCTCGCTGGCACTGGCCTTCAGCCCGGCGACGCAAACGCCCGAACCGCACGTGCCCCACTACGGCTTCGGCTGGCGCATCGACGGCGACACCCTGTGGCACAGCGGCGAAAGCATCGGTTTCCGCAACGTCATCATCCGCCACCCCGGACGGCACCTGACGGTGATCGTGCTGAGCAACCGCAACGACCCGGAGCCGTATGCCACCGCGGTGAAGATCGCCGACCTCTATCTGCCACCGCGCTGAACCCGGCATCGGCGACGATACCGAGCAGACCCGCCCCGGCGATGACGGCAGGCATCCCTGCGCATCGACGCGACCGCCGCCGCTGACCCGCGCCCGCTCATGCCAGATAGGCGGCGATCACTCGCGCGGCGTTGCGGCCGCGCGCACCGCCGCCCCTGCCGCCCGGATGC
>DMID01000107.1 GCA_003449195.1 Lysobacteraceae bacterium
TGGATGCCGGCTGCGACGTGGTACTGGTCTGCCATCCCGAACTGGTGGAAGAATCGCTGCAGGCGGTCCGGGGCCGCGCCCTCGATACCGCAGCGGTGGCCGGCCTGATCGGCCGCGGCCCGATGGCCTGGGCCGGCCTGCTGGCCGACACGCGTTACGACTCCGTCCGTGCAAGCCTGCACGACAACACTGGAAACCTTGCCTGATGAAACCCGTCCCCTCCCTCGCCGACGCCCTTGCCCATGCCGAGGTCGTCGTCGAACGCAAGACGATCGACGCCGCCATCGCCCGCATGGCCGACGAGATCGCCCGCGACTACGCCGGCGAAGTGCCGGTCTATCTGACCATCATGCACGGCGCCTTGCCGTTTGCCGGCCAGCTGTCGCTGGAAATCGGCGCGCGCGGCGTCGACCTGACTTTCGACTACCTGCACGCCACCCGCTACCGCGGCGAAACCGTCGGCGGCGAGCTGGTGTGGAAGCACCGCCCGGCCACCGCCCTGTATGGCCGCCGCGTGCTGCTGGTGGACGACATCCTCGACGAAGGCTTCACCCTGCAGGGCGTGCGCCAGTGGTGCGTCGAGCAGGGCGCCACCGACGTGCGCATCGCGGCGATGACGGTCAAGTCGGCCGAGCGCTGCCTGTCCGGCATCAAGGCCGATTATGTCGGCCTGCAGGTGCCGGACCGCTACGTGTTCGGTTTCGGCATGGACTTCCACGAGCAGGGCCGCAACCTGCCGGACATCTACGCGCTGAAGGACTGAACCATGGCGGCGTCAATCGATCTGGCCGTGATCGGCGGCACCGGCGTGTACCAGCTCGCCGCGTTGGCGGACGTGGAAACGCGCACGCTGGAAACGCGCTTCGGCGCACCGTCCGGGCCGTTGCGCATCGGCCGGCTCGGCGACGCCACGGTGGCCTTCCTGGCGCGCCACGGCGAGGGCCACTCGATCCCGCCGCACAAGATCAATTACCGCGCCAATCTGGCTGCCCTGAAGGAAGCCGGCGCCACCCGCGTGCTGGCGCTGAACACGGTGGGCGGCATCACCGGGCGCTTCGGCCCGCGCGTGCTCGCCTGTCCGGACCAGTTGATCGACTACACGTGGGGCCGGGTGGCCTCGATCTGCGACGAGCTGCCCGACGGCACCCCCGGGCACGAAGTGCTGCACGTGGATTTCGGCCACCCGTACACGCCGCTGCTGCGCAGCAAGGTGCTGGCCGCCGCACGCGTGGCCGGCGTTGTACTGGAAGACGGCGGTTGCTACGGCACCACCCAAGGGCCGCGGCTGGAAACCGTCGCCGAGATCGCGCGCCTGCGCCGTGATGGCTGCGATCTGGTCGGCATGACCGGCATGCCCGAGGCCGGGCTCGCGCGTGAACTGGGACTGGATTACGCCTGCCTTGCGATCGTCGCCAACTGGGCTGCGGGCTGCGGCGACGGCGAGGAAATCACGATGGCCGAAGTGCTCGACAACGTGGCCGCCGCATCGGCCGGCCTGCCCGAGCTGGTGGCCGAACTCGCACGCGGGTGATTGTCAACGCGGCGCAAGCTTTGCATACTCAGCCACGTGCGGTTCATCCGCACGCCACTCGTCCACACAACAGGTCATGCATCACCATGCCGAACGGTACTGTCAAATGGTTCAACGACGCCAAGGGATTTGGCTTCATCTCGCCGGAGGACGGCAGCGCTGACGTGTTCGCGCACTTCTCCGCGATCAACGCGAAGGGTTTCCGGACCCTGCAGGAAGGCCAGCGCGTTACCTATGAAGTGACCCAGGGGCCGAAGGGCGCGCAAGCGTCCAACATCACCCCGATCGCCTGATCCGGCGGTCATGCAGTCCTGGAAAAGCCCCGCTTCGGCGGGGCTTTTCCGTATCTGCGGAGCGGCCCGTCCGGCCATGGTGTGGCGCGGCATGCGCACCGGCCGGGCATGGGCCAGAATCGGCCGCGGAGGGACGTCATGAACGCATCCAGCGAGCCGGCAACACCCGCCGCGTGTTTCGAGACGCATCACGTCGACAACCAGCCGCCGTTGTTCGAGCCGCGCGACTTCTGGCAGGACGACGCGGTCTTGCGCGAGGCGGTCACGCGCAACGGTGCCGGTCGGCATGTGGCGCAGCTGCACGCCTACGGCCGCCTGGCCGGCGACGAGTTGTACCGGATCGGTTTCGATGCCAACCGCGACCGTCCGCGCCTGCGCACGCACGACCGCTTCGGCCATCGCATCGACGTGGTCGAATTCCATCCGGCCTACCATCGGTTGATGGACGCGGCCAAGGCCAACGGCGTGGCCGGGTTGTCCTGGCACGCGCCGATGGCAGGTGCACATGTCGCCCGAGCGGCATTGAGCTACCTGCACCATCAGGCCGAGGCCGGCACCAGCTGCCCGCTGACGATGACCCATGCCGCGGTGCCGGTGTTGCGGCGCCAGCCGGGGCTGGAAGCCTGGGCGGACAAGGCCTGCGCGCCCGTCTACGACCCGCGCGACGTGCCCATCGGCGACAAGGACGGCATCACCCTCGGCATGGGCATGACCGAGAAGCAGGGCGGCTCTGACGTGCGCAGCAACGCGACCGTCGCCGCGCCGCTGCAAGCCGACGGCGAATACGCGCTGGTCGGACACAAGTGGTTTTTCTCGGCACCGATGTCCGATGGCTGGCTGGTGCTGGCGCAGGCGCCGGGCGGGCTGAGCTGTTTCCTGATGCCGCGCCGTTTGCCGGACGGCGGCAAGAACGCGTTCCGGCTGATGCGCCTGAAGGACAAGCTGGGCGACTGGGCCAATGCATCGGGCGAAGTGGAGTTCTGCAATGCGTGGGCGTTGCGCGTGGGCCCGGAAGGGCGCGGCGTGGCGACCATCATCGAGATGGTGATGCTGACCCGGCTGGATTGCATGCTCGGTGCCGCGGCACAGATGCGCATGGCGCTGGCGCAGGCCGTCCACCATGCGCGGCACCGCCAGGCATTCGGTCGGCCGCTGGCGGAGCAGCCGTTGATGCGCAACGTGCTGGCCGATCTCGCGCTGGAAGCCGAGGCCGCATTGGCATTGGCCATGCGGGTGGCGCGCGCGGTCGATGCCGCGCCGCACGACCCGCACGAGGCGGCCTTCGCGCGCGTGGTCACGGCCGCCGGCAAATACTGGTTGTGCAAGCGCGCGCCGGCCTTCGTCAACGAAGCGCAGGAATGTCTCGGCGGTGCCGGTTAGTTGGAGGAGTCGATCCTGCCGCGCCTGTATCGGCAGGCACCGCTCAATTCGATATGGGAAGGCAGCGGCAACATCCAGTGCCTGGACGTGCTGCGCGCGCTGACCCGGGAGCCGGCCTGCCTGGAGGCCTTGCGCGCGGAATTCGCCGCTGCCGGCCGCCTGTCTCCGGCGGTTGCCGCGCAGGCAGAAACCTTGCTGGCGGCCTTTGCCGGGCGGCAGGTCGATGAAGCTTCGGCGCGCCTGGCCGTCGAGCGGCTGAGCTTGCTGTTGCAGGCCGCCGAACTGCTGGCCGCAGGCAGCCCGGCGGCGGAAGCGTTCGTGCGCAGCCGGCTCGAAGGCGGGCATGGGCTGGCCTTCGGCACGCTGCCGGCCGATCTCGATGCCGCCGTGCTGCTCGAACGTACCTTGCCGCAATGAGCCTGTCGCCGCCGGCGTTGTTGCCCGAGGCCGAACGTGCTGACCTGATCCGGGTGTGGAAGGCGCGCCGCTGGATGGCCGTCTATCGCGACGGCATCGAACGGGCCGCGTTCCCGGTCGCGCTGGGTTTCGCGCCGCAGGGGCACAAGCGCGAACAGGGCGACGGACGCACGCCAGAAGGCGAGTACATCATCTCGGGGCGCAACCCGCGCAGCCGGTTCCACCTGTCGCTGCGGGTGTCGTATCCGGGGCCGGACGATGCCCTGCAGGCGCGAGAGCACGGCGTCGACCCGGGGGGAGACATCATGGTCCACGGCACGCCGTCCGGGCGCGACGGCGACTGGACGCAGGGCTGCATCGCCGTGTCGGATGCGCATGTCGAGTGGCTGTGGCAGCGTGTGGCCATCGGCACGCGCATCGTGATTGCGCCGTGATCCCGTTCGCCGGTGCCTGGTGCGCGGTCAGTCGATGAACTGCAGCCGCGCCAGTTCCGCGTACAGGCCGCCCTGGGCCAGCAATTCGGCGTGGCTGCCTTCGGCGACGACCCTGCCGCGCTCCATCACCACGATGCGGTCGGCCTTGAGCACGGTGGCCAGCCGGTGCGCGATCACCAGCGTGGTGCGGCCGTGCATCAGCCGTTCCAGTGCCTGCTGCACGGCGC
>DMID01000024.1 GCA_003449195.1 Lysobacteraceae bacterium
GGCGACGACCTGTCGATCCCGCGCCTGCGCGCGCCGCGCTGGCACAGCTTCCTGCCGGGGATGTTCCGCTGATCGGACGCTGGTTGCGGCGCTTGCGGCCGACGCCGGCGCCGATTGATGACGGCCTCTGGCGCGGCCTCGCCGACGATCTGCCGTGGCTGCCCGCACTCGCGGCAGATCGCACGCAACGCCTGCGTGCGCTGGCAGGCAGCTTCCTGTACCGCAAGCGCATCTCGCCGGTCTCCGGATTGCAACTGGACGAACGCCAACGCCTGCTGCTGGCCACGCTGTGTTGCCTGCCGCTGCTGGAATACGGAGAAAACGGCCTGAGCGGCTGGTCGCAGTTGATCGTTTACCCAGATGCCTTCCGCGTGCACCGCAGCCATGTCGATGCAGCCGGCGTGCTGCACGAGTGGGACGACGAGCTNNTGATCCTGTCCTGGGCCGACGTGCAGGCCGACCTGGCCGAACCGCATGCCGGTTTCTGCGTGGCCGTGCACGAGATGGCGCACAAGCTGGACGTGCTGGACGGTGCGCTGGACGGCACGCCCTTGCTGCCGCGCGACTGGCAGCGCGTGTGGGCACGCGATTTCCAGCAAGCCTACGACGCGCTGTGCCGCGAGGTGGACCACGGCCGCGAACCCTTGATCGACGCCTACGCCAGCGAGGCGCCCGAGGAGTTCTTCGCGGTGGTCAGCGAATACCACTTCTCTGCACCGAAACGGCTACGCCGGGCCATGCCCAAGGTGGCCGCGCACCTGGAACGCTTCTACGGGCCTTCGCCGCTGGTCGCGCACCTGACGGTGCAACGCATCCCCTGAAGCAACGCGTCGCCGCGCGCCGTCACGGGCCAGCCGGCAGCGTCACCTCGAAGCGGGCACCACCCAGTTCGTCCGAATGCGCCACGTCCATCTGGCCGCGATAATCACGCACCAGGTCCTGCACGATCGACAGACCGATGCCGTGGCCCTGCACGCGCTCGTCGCCGCGCACGCCACGCTGCAACACCTTGGCGACATTCTCCGGCGCGATGCCCGGACCGTCGTCCTCGACCACCAGCACCAACCCGGACCGCCGCGCACCCGCCGGCGGCGGCGTGGCCCGTACGGTCAGCAACACGCGCCGCCGGGCCCACTTGAACGCGTTTTCCAGCAGGTTGCCGAGCAGCTCCTGCATGTCGCCCGGTTCGCCATGGAACCGCGCCGCCGGGTCGATCTCGAACTCGCACAACACGCCCTTGGCGGCGTAGACCTTTTCCAGCCCGCGCACGATTTCCTCGGCGCTGGGCTCGATTTCCAGCGGTTTGGCGAACAGCTTGTGCCCGCCCGACGCGGCGCGGGCCAGCTGGTAGGACACCAGGTCGTTCATCTTCTTGAGCTGGATGTCCAGCTCCTGGTGCAGGGCATCGCCGCTGGCATCGCCGTCCAGCTGGGTGCGCATCACCGCCAACGGCGTCTTCAGGCTGTGGGCGAGATCGGCCAGCGTATTGCGCTGACGTTCCAGATTTTCGCGCTCGCTCTGGATCAGCGCGTTGATGCTGTCGGTCAGGGGTTCCAACTCGCGCGGGTGGTGTTCGCTCATGCGCTGGGCCTGCCCGCGCTGCACCAGCACCAGTTCGCGCACCACGCGCTTGAGGGGATTGAGGCTCCATTGCAGGATCAGCACCTGCAACAGCAGCAGGGTCAGGCCGGCACCACCCAGATAGACCCACACCGAACGCTTGAACACGCGCAGCTGGGCACCGAACACGCTGGCGTCCTCGAGCACGTAGATCGTGTACGGGAACTCGGCCTCCGGGCCGCCGTCGGCCCAGATGTAGCCCACGCCGTAGCGGTACACCTCGCCCTTGCTGCCATCGATCTGGGTGACCGGATACGGGCCGCCGAAGCTCTCCTGCCGCGGCTCCAGCATCTTGGCCTGCGGCAGCAGCGGGCCTTCGGCCGACAGCGAGGCCCAGTGCCCGCTGGGCAGCACGACCTGTGCGTACAGGCCGCTGCCGGGGATGCCGAAACGCGGGTCGGGCTCCAGGTCGGGCGTGTACAACGAACCGTCGCGGGCGAAGTCGATGTTCTTCGCATAGGCCAGCGCGTAGCTCTTGAGCTGTTGGCGCAGGTTGCTGCGCGCGGTCTCGGCGAACACCTGGCCGAGCGAATAGCCGGCCAACGCCAGGAAGGCGACCAGACACAGGCTGGCCGCCAGCAGCTGCCGCGCCTGCAGCGAGCGCGGCTTCCATCGGCGCAGCAGGGTGCGTCCACCTTCCATGACCGGACGCGCCCGCGCGCCGTCAGTCCGCGTTGCGCGGAATGGCGAAACGGTAACCGCGCCCGCGCACGGTCTCGATCGGCTTCAGCTCGCCGTCCGGGTCCAGCTTCTTGCGCAGGCGGCCGATGAAGACTTCCAGCACGTTGGAGTCGCGGTCGAAGTCCTGCTGGTAGATGTGCTCGGTGAGGTCGGCCTTGGAGACCAGTTCGCCAGCGTGCATCATCAGGTACTCCAGCACCTTGTACTCGTAGCTGGTCAGGTCGACGTTGCCGCCGGCCACGCTGACCGTCTGCGCGGCCAGATCCAGCGACACCGGGCCGCATTCCAGCGTGGGCTTGCTCCAGCCGGCGGCGCGGCGCAGCAGCGCGTTGACGCGGGCCAGCAGTTCCTCGACGTGGAACGGCTTGACCAGATAATCGTCGGCGCCCTGCTTGAGGCCTTCCACCTTGTCCTGCCAGCTCGAACGCGCGGTCAGGATCAGCACCGGGAACTTCTTGCCTTCCTCGCGCAGGGCCTTGATCAGCTCCATGCCGGACATCTTCGGCAGGCCGAGATCGATGATGCCGACGTCGAACGGCACCTCGCGGCCCATGTAGAGGCCTTCCTCGCCATCCTGCGCGGCATCGACCGCAAAGCCTTCGCGCTTCAGGCGCGCGGCAAGGGTTTCGCGGAGGGGGGCTTCGTCTTCGACCAGAAGGATACGCATGGACTCTCCCTAGTGTTGGGCCGGCCGCGAGGATGCGCGGCGACGGCAGGCGATCCGGTGCCCGCAGGCTTCACGGACCGGAATTCTCTCCGCCCGGCGGTGGCGGCAGCGTGATCGAACGCGGCCCGCGCGGCGCGGCGCGCTCGGGCACCGGG
>DMID01000139.1:0-280 GCA_003449195.1 Lysobacteraceae bacterium
TCGGCTCGTTGAGCTGGGTGGCCGCCTGGATCACGCCGATCACGATGCCCACCACCAGCGTCACCAGCAGCAGCGGCCCGGCGACCATGATGGCCAGTTCCATGCCGCCGCGCAGCTCGGTCAGGGCAAGTTCGGGAGTCATCGCGGCGTCCTCAGGACATCGGGTTGAAGCTGGCCGCCAGCGAGCCGATCACCAGCACCCAGCCGTCCACCAGCACGAACAACAGGATCTTGAACGGCGCGGAGATCAGCATCGGCGACAGCATCATCATGCCCATCG
>DMID01000139.1:451-720 GCA_003449195.1 Lysobacteraceae bacterium
GTCCTGCCCGGCCAGGCCGGCGAAGGTCATCAGGTCGGTGTCGCGCACCTGGGCCAGCATGAACGAGCGGAATGGCGCGCTGCCCAGTTCCCAGGCGGTGTGGAAATCGATCTGGCCGTTGAGGTAGGGCGCAAAGCCGGCCTCCCAGGCCTTGGTGCCCACCGGCATCATCACCAGCATGGTCAGGAACAGCGCCAACCCGACCAGCACCTGGTTGGACGGCGTCTGGCCGGTGCCCAGCGCCTGTCGCAGCAGGCCCAGCACGATGA
>DMID01000139.1:823-1208 GCA_003449195.1 Lysobacteraceae bacterium
CGATGATGATGCGGGTGAAGGCCGTCATCGCCAGCAGTGCCGACGGGATCAGCGTGATCGCCGTCATCACCAGCAGCGTCTGCAGCGGCAGGCTCACGCTCTGGTTGCCGATCTTGCCGACGGTGACGTTGGGCAGCGAAGGCAGGGTCGGCGCAGAGGCGCCGGCCGGTGCCGCCGCGGCAGGCACGTTGGCCGCGTCCTGGGCCGCCATCGCCCAGTGCGGCAGCAGGGCCAGCATCAGGCCCAGCAGGAGGATGGAAAGACGGCGCATCGTCAGGGGTCCTTGCGTGGGCGCTTGCCCAGCGACTGGGCCAGGCGCTCGGCGAACACTTTGCCGAACTGGGGCATCTGCGGGACCGTCGCGTCAGGCAGCGGCTCGGGCAGG
>DMID01000139.1:1442-3384 GCA_003449195.1 Lysobacteraceae bacterium
GGGCATGCGCTTGAGCAGCCAGGCCAGGCCGAGGATCAGCGCGATCACCAGCACCAGCGCGACCAGCGCGCCGAAAATGCCCGGTGCCGCCGGCGCGTATTGGCCGGCTTTCTGTGCCGGCAGCGCGGCGTGCGCGGTGCCGACGGCCACGATGGCGGGCAGGAATCCTGACGACATGGCGGTCACCGCAGGCGCCGGATGCGCTCGCTGGGGCTGACCACGTCGGTCAGGCGCACGCCGAAGCGGTCGTTGACCACCACGACTTCGCCGTGGGCGACCAGAGTGCCGTTGATGAACACGTCCAGCGGGTCGCCGACGCCGCGTTCCAGTTCCACCACCGAGCCCTGATTGAGCTGGAGCAGGTTGCGGATCGGGATGCGGGTGCGGCCGACTTCCAGCGACAGCTTGACCGGCACGTCGAGGATCACGTCCAGGTCGAGCTCCTCGGCATCCGGGTTGGCATCGGCCTGCAAGGCTTCGAACTGCGCGGCATTGCCGTGCAACGGATGCCCGGCATCACCGGCCGGTGCCTGCGGCGCCGGTGCGGCCGCTGCGGTTTCGTCGGTATCGGAAGGGCTCATGGCAGGCTGTCCTTGGTGGATTTGACGGTATGGAGGAGTTGGGAGGAGAGGAAGGTCGGCGTGGCGAGCTTGCCGCCCGGCGGCTTGTTGGCCACGATCTTGATGGCGTTCTTCTTGTTGTGGCTGCCGAATTCGCCGGTGAAGATCGGCACCTTTTCCGCGCACAGCGGCACGTGTTCGGACATCGTGATGGGTAGCACGTCGCCGATCTTCATCTGCAGCATCTGGCGCAGGCTGATGGTCTTTTCGGCCAGCACGCACGACAGCTCCACTTCGGTGCCGCGCAGCTGCTCGTTCATCGCGATCCGCCAGCTCTCGTCGTTGTCGACGCGGTCGGACTGGATGCCGGCGTCGAGCAGTTCGCGGATCGGTTCGAGCATCGAGTACGGCAGGGTGATGTGCACCTCGCCGCCGCCGCCGTCCAGTTCGACGTAGAAGCGGCTGACCACCACGTATTCGCGCGGGCTGACGATGTTGGCGAAGTGCGGGTTGACCTCGGAATTGAGGTAGTCGAATTCCACCCCGAGGACCGGTGCCCAGGCTTCCACCAGGTCGGAGAAGGTCTGCTTGAGCATCAGCTGGATCACGCGCATCTCGGTGGGCGTGAACTCGCGGCCTTCGATCTTGGCCGGGTAGCGGCCGTCGCCGCCGAAGAAGTTGTCCACCACGGTGAACACCAGCTTCGGCTCGAACACGATCAGGCCGGTGCCGCGCAGCGGCTTCAGGCGGACCAGGTTGAGGTTGGTCGGCACGTACAGCGAGCGCAGGTAGTCGCCGAACTTGATCATCTCGATGCCGCGCACCGACAGGTCAGCCGAACGCCGGATCAGGTTGAACAGGCCGATGCGCCACAGCCGCACGAAGCGCTCGTTGATCATCTCCAGCGTCGGCAGGCGGCCGCGGACGATGCGGTCCTGGCTGGCCAGGTCGTAGGAGCGGGCCGTGTTCGGGTCGGCCTCGGGGGCATCGTTTTCGGTGTCCACCTTGCCTGCGTCCACGCCGTGCAACAGCGCGTCGATCTCGTCCTGGGAAAGCAGGTCGCTCATCGCGGCGGGTCCTTATTGCATGACGAAGCTGGTGAACACCAGGTCTTCGACGATGGGCTTGCCGGTCTCGGCGGTCATCATCGTCTTGACCGAGGCCAGGGCCTGCTTGCGCAGCGCCTCCTTGCCTTCCAGGGTGGTCAGGGAGTCGGCGTTGACCTGCGAGAGCTGCATCAGCAGCTTGGCGCGGATGCCTGGGGCCTGCTGCTTGAGGACTTCCAGGGCGGCCGGGTCGCGGGTCATCAGCTGGATTTCGACCTGCAGGAACTGCGCGCCGCTGCTGGCGTTGTTGAGGTTGACCACGAAGGCCGGGTCCAG
>DMID01000139.1:3434-3682 GCA_003449195.1 Lysobacteraceae bacterium
CCAGCCGGCACCGCCGGCCGCGGCCACGGCCACGACGGCGATGACCGCGATCAGCAGGAAGGCTTTGCCCGATTTGGCCGGCTTGGCGGCTTTGGCATCTGCGGGCGTCTTGGACTTTGCGGCGGACAAGAGGGCATCTCCGGTGGGTGTCGCCTCCCTCGATGCAAGGCCCGTGCCGGAAAGCCCGGCCGCCGCCGCCGGAATCCCGACACGGCCGGCAGGCCGGGCATCGGCATGCATGCCGATGC
>DMID01000085.1:0-2287 GCA_003449195.1 Lysobacteraceae bacterium
CTGCCCGAAGGCGCGCCTGCGCCGCTGACCTGGGGCGGCAAGCTCGGCGTGGTGACCCCCGCCGGCGACGCGGCCTGATTCCGCGCCCACCACCTTCCATTCCCGCGCCTGCGCATTGCCGGCGCCCACTCAAGAGGCCGTTCCCCATGTTGACCCTGCGTTCCCTCGGCGGCGCCGGTACCGTCACCGGCTCCAAGCACATGCTTTCACTGGGCGACCAGCGCCTGCTGGTCGATTGCGGCCTGTTCCAGGGCCTGAAGAACCTGCGCGAGCTGAACTGGCAACCGCTGCCCGTCGCGGCGGCGTCGATCACCGACGTGGTGCTGACCCATGCCCACCTCGACCACTCCGGCTACCTGCCGCGCCTGGTCAACGAAGGTTTCCGCGGCCGCATCCACGCCAGCGCGGGCACCCGCGACGTGGCCGAACTGATCCTCAAGGACAGCGGCCACCTGCAGGAAAAGGACGCCGACTTCGCCAACCGCAAGGGCTATTCCAAGCATGCGCCGGCACTGGCGCTGTACACCGAGGAAGATGCCGAAAAGACCATGCCGTACTTCGACACCGTGCCGTGGCACCAGTCGGTCGAGCTGCCCTGTGGCGCCTCGCTGTACCTGCGCCGCGCCGGCCACATCCTCGGCGCGGCCACCGCGCAGATCGGCTGGGGCGGGCGCACCATCGCGTTTTCCGGCGACCTGGGCCGCTACGGCGACGCGGTGATGTTCGACCCCGAGCCGGTGCCTGAAGCCGACTACGTGGTCATCGAATCCACCTACGGCAACCGCGTGCATCCGCACGAAGACCCGTCCGAAGCGCTGGCCGCCGTGGTCGAACGCACCGTGCGCCGCGGCGGCACGGTGGTGGTGCCGGCCTTCGCGGTGGGCCGCGCACAGGAGCTGCTGTACTTCGTCTGGAAGCTCAAGCAGGCCGGCCGGCTGAAGAACGTGCCGGTATACATGGACAGCCCGATGGCGATAAACGCCAGCGCGCTGTACGTGCGCCACGGCGAAGACCACCGCATCGACAAGGCCACCTGCGAGCAGATCGGCGCACTGGTCACCTACGTGCGCGACGTGGAAGAGTCCAAGAAGCTCTCTTCCGACCCGTATCCGAAGATCATCATCTCGGCCAGCGGCATGGCCACCGGCGGACGCGTGCTGCACCACATCGCCGCGTTCGGCCCGGACCATCGCAACACGCTGCTGTTCTCCGGCTTCCAGGCCGTCGGCACGCGCGGGCGCAACCTGCTGGAAGGCGCGCGCGAAGTGAAGATGTTCGGCCAGTGGCTCCAGATCCAGGCCGAGGTGACCAACCTGCCGATGCTCTCGGCCCATGCCGACAGCAACGAGCTGATGCGCTGGCTGTCCGGCTTCACCCGTCCGCCCAAGCGCGTGTTCATCGTGCACGGCGAGGCCGAGGCCGCCGAGGCGCTGCGCGTGCGCATCGGCCGCGAGCTGGGCTGGGATGCGGCCGTGTCGCGCCAGGACGAGGTATTCGAACTGTGAGCCTGCCCGTCTCCGCAAGCCGGCCCGCCGTGCCGGCGCTGCATGCCCTGCGCATGCACCTGCACGCCCAGCACCAGGCCATCGTGGTGATGCGCACCGATTGCCACGTGTGCCGCGCCGAAGGCCTTGCGCCGAACTCGCGCGTGCTGGTGCGCGCCGGCGAACGCCAAGTGATGGCCCTGCTGTACCAGACCGAGAGCACGTTGTTTTCCAGCGACCAGGTGGTGCTGTCCGAAGCGGCCTGGCATGCCTTGGGCGTGGCCGACGGCGACCCGGTGCAGGTCAGCCACCCACCCCTGCTGGAATCGATGGCGCTGGTGCGCAAGCGCATCTACGGCAAGCGCCTGGACGGGCAGGAGATGACCGCCATCATCCGCGACGTGGTGGACGGCCAGTACAGCGACGTGGACCTGTCGGCCTTCCTCACCGCCTCGGCCACGCTGCCGCTGGACGCGGACGAAACCGTCGCCCTGACCCGGGCAATGGTGGAGGCCGGCACGCGCCTGTCCTGGCCCGCGCCCATCGTGGTGGACAAGCACTGCGTCGGCGGCCTGCCCGGCAACCGCACCTCGCCGATAGTCGTCGCCATCGCCGCCGCCAACGGGCTGGTGATGCCCAAGACCTCCTCGCGGGCGATCACCTCCCCGGCCGGCACCGCCGACACGATGGAGACGATGGCGCCGGTCAATCTCGACCTGGCCACGCTGCGCCGCGTGGTGGAAACCGAGGGTGCCTGCCTGGCCTGGGGCGGCAGCATGCACCTGAGCCCGGCCGACGACATC
>DMID01000085.1:2343-2614 GCA_003449195.1 Lysobacteraceae bacterium
CCTGAGCCCGGCCGACGACATCTTCGTGCGCATCGAGCGCGAGCTGGACATCGACACCGAAGGCCAGCTGATTGCCTCGGTGCTGTCCAAGAAGATCGCCGCCGGCTCCACCCACGTGGTGATCGACATCCCCGTCGGCCCCACCGCCAAGGTGCGCAGCCTGGGCGCCGCGCGCGAACTGGCCGCGCACCTGACCACCACGGCCGAGGCTTTCGGCGTGCAGGTGAACTGCCTGTTCACCGGGGGCCGCCAGCCGGTCGGGCGCGGCATC
>DMID01000060.1:0-2294 GCA_003449195.1 Lysobacteraceae bacterium
GCGCGGCGGCGTCGATGTCCGCGTCGTCCAGGTCGGGGGCCACCTTCACCAGCATCGGCACGCGCCGCCCGTGCAGGCCGGCCAGCCGTTCCTGGGCCTCGCGCAGGCTGCCGACCAGCTGGCGCAGGGCCTGTTCCTCCTGCAGTTCGCGCAGGCCTGCGGTGTTGGGCGAGGAGATGTTGACGGTGACGTAGTCGGCCAGCGGGTACACCTTTTCGAGGCAGTGCAGGTAATCCTGCGCGGCCTGTTCGTTGGGCGTGTCCTTGTTCTTGCCGATGTTGATGCCGAGGATGCCGTCGCCCTTGCGGCGGGCACGGCCGACGTTGCGCACCAGTGCGTCCACGCCGTGGTTGTTGAAACCCATGCGGTTGATCAGCGCCCGGTGCCTGGGCAGGCGGAACAGCCTTGGTGCGGGATTGCCCGGTTGCGGGCGCGGGGTGACGGTGCCGATCTCGACGAAGCCGAAACCCAGCCCGAACAGCGCATCGATGTGCTCGCCGTTCTTGTCCAGCCCGGCGCCCAGCCCGACCGGGTTGGGGAAACTCAGGCCCAGCGCCTTGGTCGGCAAGGCGGCGACCGGGTTGACGAACAAGCGGCGCAGGCCGCTGCGTTCCAGACGGTCCAGCGCAGCGAGCGTGACCGCATGCGCCCGCTCGGCGTCGAGCGTGAAAAGCAGCCGTCGCGCCAGCGGGTATAGGCTCATGCGCCGTGCCCCGCCAGCCACACCATGCCGCCGAAAAACAGCACGAACGCCGCCACGCCGACGATCCAGGCCGCCACGGCCAGCCAGCCCAGGATCAGGCCGGCGATGGCGAAACCGTCGCCGTCGTAGCGGGCCGGTTCGCGGCGGATCCCGGCACGGGCGAGATGGCCGGTGACGATGGCGCCGATGCTGCCCAGGAAGGGCAGCAGGGTCCAGCCGAGGATGCCCAGCACGAGGCTGACGACGGCAAGGCTTGAGGTCTGGCGGTATTGGGGAAGGGGCGTGCTCATGGGCGTGCTGGCGATGCTCCGTGCGGGCAGCCTGATGCTGCCGGTGCCATTCCTGTCCGGGACGGCATGCGGCCGTGGCTGGCCGCATGCCTGTTCGGGCGTGTGGATTACAGGTCGAACTTGATGCCCTGCGCCAGCGGCAGCGAGTCGGAGTAGTTGATGGTGTTGGTCTGCCGGCGCATGTAGGCCTTCCAGGCGTCCGAACCGGATTCACGGCCGCCGCCGGTTTCCTTCTCGCCGCCGAACGCGCCACCGATCTCCGCGCCCGAGGTGCCGATGTTGACGTTGGCGATGCCGCAGTCGCTGCCGGCCGCCGACAGGAACCGCTCGGCGGCCTTCAGGCTGTTGGTGAAGATCGACGAGGACAGGCCTTGCGGCACGCCGTTCTGCATGTCGATGGCCTCGTCCAGCGTGGCGTACTTCATCACGTACAGGATCGGCGCGAAGGTCTCGTGCTGGACCACGGCATCGGAGTTCTTCAGCCCGGTGACGATGGTCGGCAGCACGAAGTTGCCGGGGCGGTCGAGCTTGGCACCACCGCTGGCGATGGTGCCGCCGGCCGTCTTGGCCTGCTCGATCGCGGACAGGTACTGGGCCACGGCTTCCGGGCTGTTGAGCGGGCCCATCAGGTTGGCCGCGTCCAGCGGGTCGCCGATCTTGCCTTCGACCTGCTTGTAGGCCTTGACCAGCGTGTCCAGCACGGTGTCGTAGATCGATGCGTGCACGATCAGCCGGCGGGTGGTGGTGCAGCGCTGACCGGCGGTGCCGACCGCGCCGAACACGATGCCGGGGATGGCCAGCTTCAGGTCGGCGGTTTCGTCGAGGATGATGGCGTTGTTGCCGCCCAGTTCGAGCAGGCTGCGGCCCAGGCGGCGGGCGACCTTCTCGCCGACCAGACGGCCCACGCGGGTGGAGCCGGTGAAGCTGATCAGCGGCACGCGGGCGTCGTCGACGAGCTTTTCCGACAGTGCGGTGCCGGCGTCGTTGATCAGGAAGAAGATGTCCGGGAAGCCGCCGGCCTTCAGCGCGGCATTGCAGATCTTCATCGCCGCGATCGCGGTCAGCGGGGTCTTGTTGGACGGTTTCCACACGCACACGTCGCCGCACGCGGCGGCGAGGAAAGCGTTCCAGCTCCACACCGCCACCGGGAAGTTGAACGCCGAGATGATGCCGACGATGCCGAGCGGGTGGTACTGCTCGTACATGCGATGGCCGGGGCGCTCGGAATGCATGGTGTAGCCGTACAGCATGCGGCTCTGGCCGAGCGCGAAGTCGGCGATGTCGATCATCTCCTGCACTTC
>DMID01000060.1:2398-2589 GCA_003449195.1 Lysobacteraceae bacterium
TGGACTTGCCCATTTCCAGCGCCACCAGCGAGCCGAGCAGGTCCTTGTGCTCGCGCAGGGCCAGCCCGCACAGGCGCACCGCTTCGCCGCGGCGCGGCGCCGGCACCGTGCGCCATGCCTTGAACGCGGCCTGCGCGGCGGCGATCACCTTTTCGTAGTCGGCCTCGGTGGTGGCTTCGACGGTGGCGAGG
>DMID01000057.1 GCA_003449195.1 Lysobacteraceae bacterium
CGCCGTACTCGCGGTAGCTGGGCGCGAACACGTCGCCCGGACGCATCGCAGCGCCCAGGCCCACATGCGCGGCCTCGTGGCCGAGGCAGGCGGCGTAGGTGCCCAGCTTGCCGGTGCGCTGCAAGGCCACCGCCTTGGTGTCGAAGGTACGCACGAACAGCATCTGCCGGAACAGCGGCAGCAGCACTTGCGGGTCGGCGAACGCGGCCGGCAGACCGTCGCCGACCGGATGGCCGTCCGGGCCGAGGCATTGCAGGTATTCGATGCGGCAGGAGAAGGCCTGGCTCATGGCGGCTCCCTGAAAGTTTCACTTGTGATGATTTGCCGTCGAGCCTAAGCCGTCGCGCCGGGAAAAGCCTCTTGCACTGCGTCAATACGCCGGGGTTTCCGTTCAGCCCGCGGCCGCACCGGGGGCTGGGTTACCCTTGCCGGCCCGGGCGCATGCCGCGCCCCGCGAGCGGCACGATGAGCATCGACAACAACCAGCGGCCACTGGAAGCCGGCATCCACACCGATCTGCAGGGCCGGCTCACCTATGGCGGTTACCTGCGGCTGGACCGCGTCCTGTCGGCGCAGCAGCCCTTGTCCGGCCATCACGACGAGATGGTGTTCATCGTCCAGCACCAGACCTCCGAACTGTGGATGAAGCTGCTGATCCACGAGCTGCGCGCGGCGCGGGCCTTCCTGCAGCGCGATCGGGTCTGGCAGTGCCGCAAGGTGCTGGCGCGGGCCAAGCAGGTGCTGCGCCAGCTGACCGAGCAGTGGTCGGTGCTGGAGACGATGACTCCGTCCGAGTACATGGGCTTCCGCGAGTTGCTCGGGCCCTCGTCGGGTTTCCAGTCGCTGCAGTACCGCAGCATCGAATTCCTGCTGGGCAACAAGAACGCGGCGATGCTGAAGGTGTTCGCCCACGACCCGGAGGGCCAGGCCAGGTTGGCGGCGGTGCTCGATGCGCCGAGTCTGTACGACGAATTCCTGCTGTATCTGGCCCGTTTCGGCCACCCGGTGCCGGCCGCCCACCTGCAGCGTGATTGGCGCCTGCCGCACGTGTTCGACGCGGAGCTGGTGCCGGTGCTCGCGCGCATCTACGAGGACACCGACCGCTACTGGCGCGAGTACGAGCTGTGCGAGGACTTCGTCGATCTGGAGTCGCAGTTCCAGCTGTGGCGCTTCCGGCACATGCGCGCGGTGCAGCGGATCATCGGCTTCAAGCGCGGTACCGGCGGCTCCAGCGGGGTGGGATTCCTGCGCCAGGCGTTGGACCTGAGCTTCTTCCCCGAGCTGTTCGACGTGCGTACCTCGCTGGAGCCGCGTCCGGCCGGCTGAATGCGGGTTTGACGCGGTTCGCACCGGTCGGTGATGCTCGCGGTTTGCCCACGCCGGCGTCCGCGCCAAGGCGGGCTGCCCACAACGACATCAAGAGGGAGACCGCATGAGCGGTATCGAAGCAGGCGGCGACACCGCAAGGGTGCCGGAATTCAAGACGATCCTCGGCCACCCCAAGCCGCTGTGGATGCTGTTCATGACCGAATTCTGGGAGCGCTTCGCGTTCTACGGCATCCGCTGGGCGATGGTGCTGTACATCGTGGCGCAGTTCAAACAGGGCAATCCGGCCGGCGAGAAGGATGCCAGCCACCTCTACGGCGCCTATCTGGCGCTGGTGTACGCCTCGGCGATCTTCGGCGGCTGGATCGCCGACAAGCTGATCGGCTACCAGCGCTCGATCCTGACCGGCGCGCTGATCATGGGGGCCGGCCTGTTCATGCTGGCCTCGCCGACCGAACCGCTGTTCAAACTGGGGCTGGCGACGATCATCGTCGGCAACGGCATGTTCAAGCCGATCATCTCTACCCTCGTGGGCAAGATTTACGCGCAGGGCGATGCGCGCCGCGATTCGGGCTTCACCATCTTCTACATGGGCATCAACCTTGGCGCGATGATCTCGCCGGTGATCACCCAGGTGCTGGCCCAGCACGTGTTCGGCGACGACGGCATGCCGGCCTACAAGGTGGTGTTCGTCGCGTCCGGCATCGGCATGGTGTTGAGCTATCTGTGGTTCTGGTTCGGCCGCGCGCAGTTGCAAGGCATCGGCACGGCCGATGCGGCCCAGGCCGGTTCCGGCCGCCTGCTGGCCGTGGTGCTGGCCAGTCTGGTGGTGGGCGTGCCGGGGTTCTATTTCCTGCTCAGCATCGATGCCTCGATCCTCAACTGGATCCTGATCGCCTGCCTCGTGGTGCCGGCCATCATGCTGGTGATCGAAGGCATCCGCGAGAGCGCGGTCAGCCGCGACAAGGTGATCGCGATGCTGATCATCCTGGCGTTCAACGTGTTCTTCTGGTGCTTCTTCGAGCAGGCCGGCAGCAGCTTCACCTTCCTGGCCGACAAGATCGTCAACCGCGACCTGGGCTTCATGGAGTTCCCGAACGCGTGGTTCCAGTCGGTCAATTCGGTGGCGATCATCGTGCTGGCGCCGATCCTGGCGTGGATCTGGGTGAAGATGGGCAAGGCCAATCCGACCATCCCGCGCAAGTTCAGCCTCGGCCTGATTTTCAACGGGCTGGCGTTCGCGCTGCTGATGTTCGCGCTGTCCACGCTGGTGGACGGAGCCGGCAAGATCCCGTTCTGGACGCTGTTCGCGGTGTACTGGATCCAGTCCATCGGTGAGCTGTGCCTGTCGCCGATCGGCCTGTCGATGACCACCAAGCTGGCGCCCGGGCGCCTGTCCGGCTTCGCGATGGGCGCGTGGTTCCTGTCCATCGCGATCGGCAACAACTTGGCCGGTTTGTTCGCCGGCGAGGCCAGCGGCGAAGGCGGCATGACCGTGACCAGTGCCTACGGTGCCTACAGCCAGGGCTTCTGGATCCTGATCATCGCCGGCGCGCTGCTGTTCCTGATCGCGCCGCTGGTCAACAAACTGATGCATGGCGTGAAGT
>DMID01000005.1 GCA_003449195.1 Lysobacteraceae bacterium
CCGACCACGGCGGCGCACGCCGCGGCAAACTCCTTGCTGCCCGGCGGGATCGCGTTGCCGGCGGCGTCGAACAGCGGCTGCGCGCCCATCGCGCCGACCGCACCGTAACCGACGAACAGATAGAAGATGGTGCAGACGGTCAGCGAACCGATCAGGCCGATCGGGATGTTGCGGTTCGGATTCTTGGTTTCTTCCGAGGCGGTGGACACCGCATCGAAGCCGACGTAGGCGAAGAAGATCGACGCCGCCGCACCCAGCACGCCGACGCCGCCCATCGGGCTGCCCCAGCCGGTCGGGAAGAAGGGCTGGAAGTTGGCGTCCTGCGCGGCCGGCACCGCGATGGCAATGAACACGGTCAGCGCGATGATCTTCAGCGATACCAGCACCGCGTTGACCCAAGCGCTCTTGCTGGTGCCCAGCACCAGCAAGCCGGTGATCACCAGCGAGATCATGCAGGCCAGCAGGTTGAACATGCCGCCGCCCTGCGGGCCGACCTTGAGGTACTCGGGCAAGCCCACCCCGGCACTGCTCAGCAGGCCGTTCATGTAGCCCGACCAGCCCACCGCCACCGCGCCGGCGGCGACCGCGTATTCGAGCACCAGCGCCCAGCCGACGATCCACGCCAGCAATTCGCCCAGCACGCCGTAAGTGTAGGTGTAGGCCGAGCCGGATACGGGCACCATGGCCGCCAGTTCGGCGTAGGCCAGCGCCGCCAGCGCGCACACCACGGCGGCGATGATGAAGGCGACCATCAGGCCTGGGCCGGCTTTCTGCCCGGCTTCGGCGGTGAGCACGAAGATGCCGGTGCCAATCACCGCGCCGATGCCCANNGCGGCCTGGCCGGTGATGACGAAGATGCCGCCACCAATCACCGCGCCGATGCCCAGCAAGGTCAGTTGCAGCGCTCCCAGCTGCCGTTTCAGCGCTTTCTTTCCCGCGGTTTCGAGAATTTTGTCGAGCGGTTTGACGCGCCAGAAAAGCATCGAGAACTCCCTAGTGGCAATGTGGTTTGAAGGCTGCCTGAACAAGGCAGGACCGTCGAACCTTACCCGCCGGGGGGCGGTCACACAAGCGACATGGGGCATGGGTATCGGCAAGAATGCGGAGTTTCACCGTGGCGGTGCACGTTGGCACCGGGGGAGGGCGAATGACGACCGATTCACTGGGCTTGCAGCTTGATGTCTACCGCGAACGCTGGCCCGCACAGGCAGCCGAATGTGCGGATTTCCTGGCCTTGCTGGACGGGGCGAACATCGACCCGTTCACGCGCGAGCGCCTGGAGGGCCATTTCACCGGCAGCGCGTGGCTGGTCAGCGGCGACGGCCGGCGCGTGCTGCTGACCCATCACCGCAAGCTGGGGCGCTGGCTGCAGTTGGGAGGGCATGCCGATGGCGACCGCGATCTGGCGCGGGTGGCCCTGCGCGAAGCGGAGGAGGAGTCCGGGCTGTCCGATTTGAGCGTCGAGAGCGAAGCCATCTTCGACGTGGACCGCCACTGGATTCCCGAACGGGGCGACGTGCCGGGGCATTGGCACCACGACGTGCGTTACGTGGTGCGCGCCACCGGCAGCGAGGCCTATGCGGTCAGCGAGGAGTCGCTCGACCTGGCATGGCGCGAAGTGGCCGACATCGCGGCCGATCCTGCTTCGGATGCATCGCTGCGACGCATGGCTCAACGCTGGCTGGCGCGTTCTGAAGGGTGATCCGGGTACGGCATGTTGCGTGATCCGTTGGCCGGAACCCGGGCCGCCCGCATTGCGGGGGGCGGCCCGATGTCACGCGGCCGAAGCGGGCGTCAATACAGCACGCGGGTGCGCAGGGTGCCCGGGACGGCGGCCATCGCCGCGCGCAGCTCCGCCACCTGTGCCTCGCTGGCGGCCACGTCGATGACCACGTAACCCAGCTTGGGGTTGGTGCGCAGGAACTGGCCGTTCACGTTGACGTGCAGGGCCGAGAAGATTTCGTTGATGCGCGACAGCACGCCGGGCACGTTGCGGTGGATGTGCAGGATGCGGCGGCTGTCCTCGTGCTCGGGCAAGGTCACCTCCGGGAAGTTGACCGCCGACAGCGTGCTGCCGTTGTCGCTGTAGCGCACCAGCTTGGCGGCCACTTCCACGCCGATGTTCTCCTGCGCTTCTAGCGTGCTGCCGCCCACGTGCGGGGTCAGGATCACGTTGTCGTGGCGGCGCAGCGGGGATTCGAATTCGTCGCCGTTGCCCTTGGGTTCCACCGGGAATACGTCGATCGCCGCGCCGGCCACGTGCCCGGAGGTCAAGGCCGCATCCAGTGCCGCGATGTCCACCACCGTGCCGCGCGAGGCATTGATAAGCTGCGCGCCGGGCTTGATTGTCGCCAACTGCTCGGCGCCGATCATGTTCCTGGTGGACGGGGTTTCCGGCACGTGCAGGGTGACCACGTCCGAACGGGCCAGCAGGTCGTCCAGGCTGGTGGCCGGCTGCGCGTTGCCCAGAGCCAGCTTGGTCTCGATGTCGTGGTAGATCACCTGCATGCCCATCGCTTCGGCCAGCACGCCGACCTGGGTGCCGATGTGGCCGTAGCCGACGATGCCCAGGGTCTTGCCGCGCACTTCGTGGCTGCCGGCGGCCGATTTGGACCAGCCGCCGCGATGGCATTGCGCACTCTTCTGCGGGATGCCGCGCACCAGCATGATCGCCTCGGCGATCACCAGTTCGGCCACCGAGCGGGTGTTGGAGTAGGGCGCGTTGAACACCGGGATGCCGGCCAGCTCGGCCGCTTCCAGATCCACCTGGTTGGTGCCGATGCAGAAACAGCCCACCGCGATCAGGCGCTTGGCGTGGGCCAGCACTTCGGCATTCAGATGGGTGCGCGAGCGGATGCCGACGATGTGCGCTTCGGCGATGCGTTCGAGCAGTTCGCTTTCGGGCAGCGACTTGGCGTGCAGTTCGATGTTGGTGTAGCCGGCGGCGCGGAAGGTTTCGACGGCGGTGGGGCTGACGCCTTCCAGCAGCAGCACGCGGATGTCCTGCTTGGGGAAGGAGGTTTTCTTCTCGGTCATGGGGAAAGTTCGCGGAGGTGGAAAACCGGGATGGCGCGCTGGCGGCGCGATGGGCCGGCAAGTATCGCGCCGAAGCGGTGTCGAGGCGAACGCGGTTGCAGCTGTATCGATCGGCCGATGCTGGACGCGCCGGTTTCCGGCTGGCACGCTGGCGCCCCCGCATTCCCGGTGCCGCATTCCCATGAGCGATTCCCGCGTGCAGGCGCTGGCGCAGGCCGTGCCGTCCCTGCGTCTGAAGACCGACCCGGCCGATCTCGAACACTACGGCCGCGACTGGACCCGTCGCTGGACGCCGGCGCCGCTGGCCATCGCGCTGCCGGCCACGGTGGAAGAGGTGCAGGCCATCGTGCGCTGGGCCAACGAACACGCCATCGCCATCGTGCCTTCCGGCGGCCGCACCGGCCTGTCCGGCGGTGCCGTGGCCGCACACGGCGAACTGGTGCTGAGCCTGGAGCGCATGAACAAGCCGCGGGCCTTCGATGCCATCGACCGCACGCTCACCGTGCAGGCCGGCATGGCGCTGGAAGCGCTGCACAACGAGGCGAAGGAACACGGCCTGATCTACCCGGTGGACTTCGCCTCGCGCGGCTCGTGTTCGATCGGCGGCAACATCGCCACCAATGCCGGCGGCATCCGGGTGATCCGCTATGGCAACACCCGCGAATGGATCGCCGGGTTGAAGGTGGTCACCGGCGTCGGAGAGCTGCTGGAGCTCAACAAGGCGCTGGTCAAGAATTCCAGCGGCTATGACCTGCGGCACCTGTTCATCGGCGCGGAAGGCACGCTCGGCATCGTGGTCGAGGCCACGGTGAAGCTGACCGATCCGCCGCCGCCGACCAACGTGATGCTGCTGGCGCTGCCCACGTTCGACGTGCTGATGCAGGTGTTTGCCGCGTTCCGCTCGCGCTTGCAGCTGGAGGCGTTCGAATTCCTCACCGACGTGGCGCTGAAGCACGTGCTCGCCCACGGTGCGCAGAACCCGTTCGAGCAGACCTACCCCTATTACGTGGTGACCGAATACGCCACCGGCGACGAAAACCGCGAGGCGGCGGCGCTGGCCGCGTTCGAGCATTGCATGGAGCAGGGCTGGGTGCTGGACGGGGCCATCAGCCAGAGCGAGGCGCAGGCGCAGCAGCTGTGGCGCCTGCGCGAAGGCATCACCGAGAGCGTGGCGTGCTACGTGCCGTACAAGAACGACATCTCGGTGCGGCTGTCGGCGATGCCGGCCTTCCTTGCCGAAACGCAGGCGTTGCTCGGCGAGGCCTACCCGCATTTCGAGGTGGTGTGGTTCGGCCACATCGGCGACGGCAACCTGCACATCAACGTGCTCAAGCCCGAGGACATGGCGCAGGACGAGTTCGTGCGCCAGTGCGAGCAGGTCACCAAGCTGCTGGCCGCCGCGCTCGAGCGCCACGGCGGCAGCATCTCGGCCGAGCACGGCATCGGGCTGGTCAAGAAGCCGTACCTGTCCAGCACCCGCAGCGAGGCGGAAATCGCGCTCATGCGCGGCATCAAGCGCGTGCTGGACCCCAACGGCGTGATGAATCCGGGCAAGTTGTTCGACGCCTGAGCAATGGCTGCGGTTCAGCCGGTGCGGGCGGGTTCCCGGTTACGCTGCGGACCTTCCGCGCATCGATCCATCACGCCCATGTTCCGACGTTCCGTATTGCTCGCCTGCCTGTCCCTGCCGTTGCCCGTATTGGCGGCAAGCTTCGCCGGTACCACGGCGGGCGGGTTGTCGGCATCGTCCGGCTCGACCTCGGCCGCCGCCAAGGTGGTGCGTGAGGCGCGCGACGATGCGGCCGCCTACGTGGCCAGCGACGGCCGCATCCGCGGTGCCAG
>DMID01000040.1 GCA_003449195.1 Lysobacteraceae bacterium
GCCAGCCGCGGCATCGGTGCGGCCATCGCGGATCTGCTGGCCGCGCAGGGCGCCACCGTCATCGGTACCGCCACCAGCGCCTCAGGTGCCGCCGCGATCGGCGAGCGTTTGGCCGCGCACGGTGGCCACGGCCGCGAATTGAATGTCACCGATCCGGCTGCGGTCGAAGCACTGGTGGAATCCATTGCCAAGGAATTCGGGCCGGTCTCGATCCTCGTCAACAATGCCGGCATCACCCGCGACAACCTGTTGATGCGGATGAAGGACGAGGACTGGCAGGCCATCCTCGACACCAACCTGTCCAGCGTCTACCGCACGTCCAAGGCGGTGTTGCGGGGCATGATGAAGGCGCGCAAGGGCCGCATCGTCAACATCGCCTCGGTGATCGGCGTGACCGGCAATGCCGGGCAGGCCAATTACGCCGCGGCCAAGGCCGGCATCATCGGTTTTTCCAAGTCGCTGGCCAAGGAGATCGGCTCGCGCGGCATCACCGTGAATGTCGTCGCGCCAGGCTTCATCGACACCGACATGACCCGCGGCCTGCCCGAGGACGCCAGGACGGCGATGCTCGGGCAGATCGCGCTGGGCCGCCTCGGCAGCCCGGAAGACATCGCGCAGGCGGTGGCCTTCCTGGCAGGCCCGTCGGCCGCGTACATCACCGGCGAAACCCTGCACGTCAACGGCGGCATGTACATGCCGTGAGCCCGCACTGGCGGATTGATCTGCAAGTCGCTGATGTTGCGGCATTTTCCGGTCGTCTGCCCGGATTTGCCGCTTTCCACTACACTATCCCGCGCGGTCATCGCCCGGCGATGGCGTTCCGTTCAACAACCACACTCCGTCTGGAGCGATATCACATGAGCAGCATTGAAGAGCGCGTCAAGAAGATCGTCGTCGAACAACTTGGCGTAAAGGAAGATGAAGTCACCAACAGCGCGTCGTTCGTCGACGACCTCGGTGCGGATTCGCTGGACACCGTCGAGCTGGTGATGGCGCTGGAAGAAGAGTTCGAGTGCGAGATCCCGGACGAAGAGGCCGAGAAGATCACCACCGTCCAGCAGGCCATCGACTACGTCTCCGCGCACGTCAAGAGCTGAGACAGGTCGCCTCCGTCGCGCATCCGGCGCCTTGCCGATGCGCGGCGGCGAAAACCGACATGGGGCCGCGTTCGCGGCCCCGTGCATTTCGGGCGCGGATGCGCCAGCCAGGGTTGCAGGGAGAATCCAATGAGTCGTCGTCGCGTCGTCGTCACCGGCATGGGCATCGTGTCGCCGCTGGGCAATGATCTGGCCAGCAGCTGGGACGGCATCGTCAACGGGCGTTCCGGCATCGGCCAGGTCGACAGTTTCGACGTGTCCGCCTATGCCACGCGCATCGCGGGGCTGGTGCGCGATTTCGACCCCACCGTCTTCGTGCCGGCAAAGGACGCCAAGAAGATGGACCCGTTCATCCACTACGGCTTGGCCGCCTCGCTGATGGCGCTGGACGACTCGGGCCTGGAAATCACCGAGGCCAACGGCGAGCGCATCGGCGCGATCATCGGTGCCGGCATCGGCGGCATCCACGGCATCGAGGAGCAGACCATTCGCCTGCACGAGGGTGGCCCGCGCAAGGTGTCCCCGTTCTACATCCCCAGCACCATCATCAACATGCTGCCGGGGCAGTTGTCGATCATGAAGGGCATCAAGGGGCCGAGTTTCTCGGTGGTGTCCGCGTGTGCGACCTCCAACCATTCCATCGGCGTGGCCATGCGCACCATCCAGTACGGCGATGCCGACATGATGGTGGCCGGCGGCGCCGAACTGGGCTCGTCGCCGACCTCGATGGCCGGCTTCTGCTCGATGAAGGCCATGTCCACCCGCAACGACGAGCCGGCCAAGGCCTCGCGTCCGTGGGACAAGGCGCGCGACGGCTTCGTCCTCGGCGACGGCGCCGGCATCCTGATCCTCGAGGAATACGAACACGCCAAGGCGCGCGGCGCGCGCATCTACTGCGAGCTGGTCGGTTTCGGCTCCAGTTCCGATGCCTACCACATGACCGCACCGTGCGAAGACGGAGACGGCGCCGCGCGCTGCCTGTCGGCGGCGCTCAAGGACGCCGGCCTCAATGCCGATCAGGTCGGCTACCTCAACGCGCACGGCACCTCCACGCCCTTGGGCGACCTGGCCGAAACCATCGCGATCAAGCGCGCGTTCGGCGACCACGCCTACAAGACCATGGTCAGCTCGACCAAGTCGATGACCGGCCACCTGCTGGGTGCGGCAGGCGGCGTGGAAGCGGTGTTCTCGGCAATGGCGCTGCACACCGGCATCATCCCGCCGACGATCAATCTCGACGAGCCGGGCGAAGGCTGCGACCTCGACTACGTGCCCAACGTGGCCCGCGAAAAACAGGTGGACGTGGCCGTATCGAACGGGTTCGGCTTCGGCGGCACCAATTCCTCGCTGGTGTTCCGCCGCATCTGACGGCGTGGTGCGGTGCCGTTGCGGTGCCGCACTTTGCCTTGGCAGGTTCCGACGTCCACGCCATGCCGCTGCTCGCGCTGCCCGCCGATACCGACCTGCTCGCGCTGCATCGGCGCGCGTCGGCGCGCTACCCGTTGTTGATGGAGTCGGCCGCCGCCGGCACGCCGCAAGGGCGCTACGACCTGCTGCTGGTGGCCGATGGCAGCGGCTTGCGTCTGGATGCCGATGGCATCACCCGGATGCTGCGTGGTGCCGCGCCGGGCAATGCCTCCGTCGGTGCGCCATTCCTGCAAATACTTGACGCGGCATGGCACGCGGCACGCGTTGCAGTCCCGCACGATGCGGGGATCGATGCCGCGCTGCGCTGGCCGTTCCACGGCGGTTGGGCCCTGCTGCTGGATTACGAACTCGGTGCACAGATCGAGCCGGTGCTCGACCTGCCCGCGCGCCGCGACGGCTT
>DMID01000194.1 GCA_003449195.1 Lysobacteraceae bacterium
TCAAAGGTGGGGGGACGTCGCCTAGCCTTGATCCTTACGGCTGGATTCTTTTTGCTCTACTACCTCAACGGCCTACTTGCTGGCAGGTATCGCGACTTGAAGGGCCTATCGTGGTCAGAACTACCGTGGTAGAAACGCAACCTAACAATTCATTCAAGCCGACGCCGCTTCGCGGCGCGGCTTAACTCAGGTGTTAGGGCGCACAGGATGCTCGACTGGTTGCCACAAAATCCTTGGCTCGTCGCGGCCCCGATCTTGCTGGCAGCGTTCGGCGAATATATCGCTTATCGCAACAACTACAAATCGCGGCGTGCCGCGGCCGGCGCACAGTTCCGCGCAGCTATTACGAACGCACTAACCGGGCTTTACCCGTTGCCCGCGAAGTGGCCTGCAAACCCAGAACGCGAGCTACAGGCCGCGTTCCCAGCCATCCAGGCGGCTGTGGCTCAGTTCCGTCCGTTCGTGCCTTGGTGGCGGCGCAGCGCGTACGATCGCGCTTGGCTCACATACCGGTCCGCCTACCTCCGCGAGATCGATGTTCAGTGTTACCACCACTACATCGCCTTTGAAGGCCAGCCTGATCCCCAAGCTACTTTCAAGAAGAACGTTGGGCGCCTGTTGGGCTTCGCAGGTGCGCCCTAACAATTCGTCCAAGCCGACGCCGCTTCGCGGCGCGGCTTAACTCAGGTGTTAGGCCGCTCATCAAGCAATCACGAAATGGGGAGAGATCATGGCTCAGTGTCAAACCTGCCGCACCAGTGGCGCCAATATGAAGCGCTGCAAGAAGTGCAATAGTTTCTGGTGCCAGAACTGCGCGACCACAGGTAAAGGCCCATATCCCAAACAGTCTGCTGGCAACAAGTGTCCATACTGCGGCACGTTGAATCAGATTGAGCCTTTCAGGTGACGGTCGCATTCCCGGAACCGGGCGCGCGGCCTAACAATTCGTTCAAGCCGAGACCGCTTCGCGGCCTCGGCGCCGGCTCGCTATGATTGGGCCATCGCCAAGGCCGCAAATCGGTCCGGCTTAACTCAGGCGTTAGGCTGGCAACACACATCACAGGGGGTTCAAAATGCTTAAGGAAATTATCGCTTCGCTACTTCTCGCCACCATCTCTTTTGGCGCTTCCGCTCAGACTCGCTGCTACACGGATAGCTACGGCAACTCCACCTGCCACAATAGCAACTCTGGCAGCACTGTCCGTGGTTACACCGACTCTTACGGAAACAGCACCTACCGTGACAACAACGGCAATACCGTCCGTGGTTACACTGACTCTTACGGAAACAGTACCTACCGTGACAACAATGGCAATACTGTCCGCGGGTATACCGACTCTTATGGCAACAGTACTTACCGCGACAACAATGGCAACACCGTCCGCGGGTATACCGACTCCTACGGTAACACCACCTACCGCGACAACAACGGAAACACCACCAGGTGCTACACGGATAGCTACGGCAACACAACTTGCCGTTGAGCCAGCCTAACAATTCCATAAGGAGCTTCCCGTCAACCCGGGGCGCATGACGCCCTTGCCTTGAGCTTTCGGCTTCGCTTTGCCTGATTTTCGCTGCCGGTCACGCACTTGCTTCGCCAGTATCTTCGCGGTGTTTCAAGTTGCCAGACTGCATTTCCATGATCGGTCTTGTGGGATCGTCGCCGCCGATCCGGACCAGGGTAAAAACCGCACCTGCGGGCCTCGCTCATTCACCGGGTTCATCCACGCCGGAAGGATCCGTTCCCGCATGTGGTGATGCCATCTTGTTAGTCAGGCTCTCCGCAGGGCGGTCCGACCGCTTGTTGCCGCTTCGCTCTGGCGAGTGAACTCGTTTTGCCGGTCACGCCATCACCGTTCTCCCGCTGGCCGGGCGCTGCACCATCGGGCGGAGTGCCGGATGGCAGGCGACGGCCCTTGTTGGGCACGCGCTAAACTGGCGCTTTCGTCCCGCCGGAAGTACCCGATGCGTTCGTTCCTGTTCCCGTTGTGCTGTGCCGCCGTGCTGGCGGCCGGTTGTTCCAAGCCGCCGGCGGCCGCGCCGGTCACCGCCAAACCCGCCGCCCCTGCCGTGAAGACCGTAGACCGCCGCCACGACGAGAGTTCCTACGCTGATCCGGGCCAGGTCGTCATCACCGACCTCGCGCTGGACCTCAAGCTGGACTTCGACAGCAAGACGCTGGCCGGCACGGCCACCTACACGCTGGACTGGAAAGACCCGAAAGCCGCCGAGCTGGCGCTGGATACCCGCGATCTGAATATCGAAAAGGTGGAAGGCGAGGGCGCGCAGGGCGCATGGATGCCCTTGCAGTACGCGCTGGCCCCGGCCGACAAGGTGCTGGGCAGCAAGTTGGCCATCCAGGCCCCGGCGCATCCGCAGCACGTGCGGGTGACCTATGCCAGCTCGCCGCAGGCGTCCGGCCTGCAGTGGCTGGAGCCGGCGATGACCGAGGGCAAGAAGCTGCCCTTCATGTTCAGCCAGTCGCAGGCCATCCACGCGCGTTCGTGGGTGCCGTTGCAGGACACGCCGAGCGTGCGCTTCACCTACAGCGCGCACATCGTCAGCCGCCCGGACGTGATGGTGCTGATGAGCGCCAACAGCGACCCGGCCGCCAAGCGCAGCGGCGATTACATGTTCCGCATGGAGCACCCGATCCCGTCCTATCTGCTGGCCATCGCGGCCGGCGACCTGGTGTTCAAGTCCACCGGGCCGCGCAGCGGCGTGTGGGCCGAGCCGGCAATGGCGGGCAAGGCCGCTGCCGAGTTCGAGGACACCGAGAAGATGATCGCGACCGCGGAAGGCCTGTACGGGCCGTACCGCTGGGGCCGCTACGACATCCTGGTGCTGCCGCCGTCGTTCCCGTTCGGCGGCATGGAAAACCCGACGCTCACCTTTGCCACGCCCACCGTGATCGTCGGCGACAAGTCGCTGGTGTCGCTGGTGGCGCACGAGCTGGCGCACAGCTGGTCGGGCAATCTGGTCACCAATGCCTCGTGGAAGGACATCTGGCTCAACGAGGGCTTCACCACCTACGTGCAGGCGCGCATCACCGAGGCGCTGTACGGCACCGAGATGGCGGAGATGGAGCGCCAGATCGACCAGACCGACCTGCTGGCCGAGATCAAGGACATGAGCCCGGCCGATCAGGCGCTGGCACTGCCGCCACTGACCGAGCGCGACCCGGACGAAGCCCTGAGCCAGGTGGCTTACGTCAAGGGCGCGTGGTTCCTGCAGTTCCTCGAACAGCGTTTCGGCCGGGCCACGTTCGACCCGTTCCTGAAGGGCTGGTTCGACGACCATGCCTTCCAGAGCGCCACCACCGACCAGTTCGTCGATTACCTGAAAAAGAACCTGCTGCCGAAGAACCCGAACGCGGTGACGCCGGCCGAGCTGGATGCATGGCTGAACCAGCCGGGCATCCCGGCCTTCGCGCCGAAGGCCAGCTCGCGCGGTTTTGCCGTGGTCGATACCGCGCGCATCGCATGGCTGGGCAGCGGCCAGCTGCCCAACCGCCAGCTCACCGATGGCTGGGTGACCCAGCAATGGGTGCACTTCATCGAGGGCATGGGCGCCACGCTCACGCTCGACCAGCTCAAGCAGCTTGACGAGAGCTACCACTTCACCGGCACGCCGAACGGCGAGATCGCGATGCGCTGGTATCCGCTGGCAATCCGCAGCGGCTACAAGCCGGCGTGGAACGATGCCGGCGCCTTCATCGAGAAGGTCGGCCGCCGCAAGCTGATCCTGCCGATCTACGCCGAGTTCGTGAAGACGCCCGAAGGCCTCGCCTTCGCCAGGCAGGCCTTCGACAAGGCGCGGCCGGGTTACCACCCGATCACCACCGAATCGGTGGCGGCCATGCTGGCCAGGGCCGAAGCGCCTGCCGCGAAGTAAGGCCGGCGTTCAATCAAGGGTGATGCGATGGCGGGCTTTGGCCCGCCATCGTCGTTTCGGGCATGGCATGCGGCTGCTATCGTGCCGTATCGAACCGCCGCATTCCCGGAGTTGCCCGATGAAGTCCGCCCTGCCTGCCCTGCTGTGCCTCCTCGCCCTGACCGCCTGTACCGACCGCGAGGCCGAGCAGAAGGCGCAACAGGCCGCCGAAGCGCAGCACCGCGAGCAGGCGGCCGACGAGCTGGCGCGCAATTACGAAAAGGCACGCGCCGACGGGCAGTGGCAGGCCGCGTTCCTGCACGGCAACGCGCTGCTCAAGAACTACGCCGGCACCGCTGCCGCCGCGCGGGTCGAGCCGGGCTTTGCCGACGTGAAGGCCAAGGCCGAAGCCCGGCGCGAAGCAGACCGGCTGTCCTCGCTGTGGAGCTACGTGCAGGTGCCTGTGGCGCCGGCCAAGGGCAGCAAGGGCGGCACGCAGTATTCGGCGATGATCGACAGCAAGACCGGCGTGGACGTGGACGGGCGCGGCGAACGTACCGTGCAGCTGGTGTTCCGCGACCATCCGGCGTGGAAGCGCAGCAGCTATCTGGTGCTGCAGGCGGGCGATTTTGCCAAGGCCTGCTACGCCGGCTGCAAGGTCACGGTCACCGGTGACGACGGCAAGGCGATCGCGTTGAAAGCCTGGCGGCCCAAGACCGACGAGGCCATCGCCATGTTCATCGAGGACGACAAGCGGCTGTGGATGCTGGCGCGGGCCAACAAGGCACTGCAGATTGCGTTCCAGACCCGCGACACCGGCACCAGGACGGCGGTGTTCGAAACCGGCGGCGTGCTGCCCGAACGCATGCCGGGCTGGTGAGCCCGCCAGCCGGCTTGCGCGGGCTCGGCCCGAGGGCGGCTGGCGAGCGGCGGACGGGGGTTGCCCGGTCCGCCGGCGAGGGCTTACAGCGAGTAGCCGAACTGCTGCTTGAACTGGTCGTTGAAACCGTCGAAGTCGAAGCGCTGGTTCTGCGTGCCGGGGTGTTCCACCTTCAGTGCGCCCATCAGGTTGCCCATGCGGCCGATGGTCAGCCAGTCGTAGCCCTTCTCGATGCCGAAGATCAGGCCGGCGCGGAACGCATCGCCGCAGCCGGTCGGGTCGACCACGCGGCGCTCGTGCGCCGGCGGGATCTGGTAGCTCTTCTCGGCCGTGTGGATGTGCACGCCACGCGGCCCCTGGGTGGCGATGTAGGCCTTCACCCGCTGCATGATGTCCTTCTCGCTCCAGCCGGTGCGCTGCTGCAGCAGGTTGGACTCGTAGTCGTTGACCACCACGTAGTCGGCCTGCTCGATGAAGGCGCGCAGCTCCTCGCCGTTGAACAGCGGCATGGCCTGGCCCGGGTCGAAGATGAAGGGGATGCCGGCCTCGAGGAACTCGGCCGCGTTCTGGATCATGCCCTCGCGCCCGTCCGGGGCGACGATGCCGAAGCTGACGCCCGGCACGTCCTTCACGTGGTTCTCGTGGCTGCGCATCATCGCGCCGGGGTGGAAGGCGGTGATCTGGTTGTTGTCGTGGTCGGTGGTGATGAAGGCCTGCGGGGTGAACAGCTCGTCGATCACCTTGACCTGCGACAGGTCGATGCCCTCGGCCTCGAAATGGGCGCGGTACGGCCCGAAGTCCTGGCCCACCGTGGCCATCGGGATCGGCGAGCCGCCCAGCAGCTTGAGGTTGTAGGCGATGTTGCCGGCGCAGCCGCCGAACTCGCGGCGCATCCGCGGCACCAGGAACGAGACGTTCAGGATGTGGACCTTGTCCGGCAGGATGTGGTTCTTGAACTGGTCCGGGAACACCATGATGGTGTCGAAGGCAAGGGAACCGCAGATCAGGGCGGACATCGGCGTTTTCTGGAACCTGTGCAGGGGCGAACGCCCGCCGCGCGTGCCGGGAGGCAGCGCCGGGCGGGGACGGCGGGAATGCAAAGGTTAACGGTTGCACACCGTCAGGGCCAGAAGCAGTAAGGCCAGGAGTGGCCAAGGCCTTGTCCCGGCGATAATTTCCTTGCCCGCCCATGGGCGGGTTGCTAGGCTTGACGGCCGCATTTTCCGCACGAAATCCACCTGTGACGGCCCGCCGGGCGCACGTGCGGCGGCGGCCACCGGGCTGCATTCCCTCCAGGATCCCAATCCCACGATGTTCAAGAAACTGCGCGGCATGTTTTCCAACGACCTGTCCATCGACCTGGGCACGGCCAACACCCTCATCTACGTGCGCGGCCAGGGCATCGTGCTGAACGAGCCGTCCGTGGTCGCCGTGCGCCAGGACCGCGCGATCGGCGGTACCCGCTCGGTTGCCGCCGTCGGCGCCGAGGCCAAGCAGATGCTCGGCCGCACCCCGGGCCACATCACCACCATCCGGCCGATGAAGGACGGCGTGATCGCCGACTTCACCTACACCGAGGCGATGCTCAAGTACTTCATCAAGAAGGCGCACAAGAGCCGCTTCCTGCGCCCCAGCCCGCGCGTGCTGGTGTGCGTGCCGGCCGGCAGCACCCAGGTGGAGCGCCGCGCGATCAAGGAATCGGCCGAGGAGGCCGGCGCGCGCGACGTGTACCTGATCGAGGAGCCGATGGCCGCGGCGATCGGCGCCGGCCTGCCGGTGACCGAAGCACGCGGCTCGATGGTCATCGACATCGGCGGCGGCACCACCGAGGTTGCGGTGATCTCGCTCAACGGCATCGTCTACTCGCAGTCGGTGCGCATCGGCGGCGACCGCTTCGACGAGTCGATCACCAATTACGTGCGCCGCAACCACGGCATGCTGATCGGCGAGGCCACCGCCGAGCGGATCAAGCTGGAAATCGGCTGCGCCTACCCGCTGCCGGAGGTGAAGGAGCTGGAAATCTCCGGCCGCAACCTCGCCGAGGGCGTGCCGAAGATGATCAAGATCAACTCCAACGAAGTGCTCGAAGCGCTGCACGAGCCGCTGTCGGGGATTGTTTCTGCGGTCAAGCTGGCGCTGGAGCAGACTCCGCCGGAACTGTGCGCCGACGTGGCCGAGCGCGGCATCGTGCTGACCGGCGGCGGCGCCTTGCTGCGCGACCTGGACCGGCTGATTTCCGAGGAAACCGGCCTGCACGTGCAGGTGGCCGACGATCCGCTCACCTGCGTGGCCCGTGGCGGCGGCCGCGCGCTGGAGCTGGTGGACATGC